>NZ_JAUBTN010000053.1:0-41695 GCF_036705055.1 Microcoleus sp. CZ3-B2
ACTAATGACTAATGACTAATGACTAATGACTAATGACTAATGACTAATGACTAATGACTAATGACTAATGACTTCTTAAGCAATAGCATCCGCACCGACAAGTGTCTCGAATTGCGCTAATAGCGTTCCATCAGCATTGTTTGCAACTCCAAAAATTTTAGGTAACTGACCTGTTTCAACGAGAACTTGTCTCACTTCTCCGTTAGATATATCAGCTAGATTTTTGTTATTTAGAATAGCATTAATGGCAGCGATACCGACACCTTGACCAACTACGGCGTTGAATTCAACAATTCTGCCGACAGAACAGGCAAACCCTTCAAATCCAGAGCACGGACTGACAACTGCCAGGTTAGGAATGTTTTTCATTAATGCGTGGCGGATGCCAATATTGAAGGTAGGCTGTTTAAAACTCAGACTTTTTAACCACCCTAAACTGTTGGCTTTTTCCCCCATACCGGGGATGCCTCCGCGTACATCAAAATGATAGCTAAATGTTGCCAGTGCTTGATTAGCCGGTACGCCACCTAACAGCATTTGTGCGCCCGTTAAAGGTTCTACAACTCCTGTCACATTGCCTGCGTGTCTGATATACAGTTCTGAGGCAGAAGTAACAGAAGTAGCCCCCAAACTCCTCAGCCAAGTTGCTACGAATAACATCTCTTTTTGCATATTAGCCGTCGGTTTGCTACCGCTTTTAGCTAAGGCTTCTGCTTCGCTGCTGGTGACTGCAAATAATAGCGCGTTCCACGAAAGTCTGCTATTGGGAAGTATTGCGATATTTCCCTCGTCTAAAATTACGCCGGTTTCAGGAAAAGATAGCTTTGTTCCTCTAAAGGAGTGGTAAGCTACAGACAGCGCGGGCGATCGCACGTCGATGTAATCGTTGCCCGCCCACAGAGTTTTGAGATTTCCTCTACTGTCGAGCATTTCCTGTCGGAGTTCTTCTGCTAGTTTGACATCCTTGCCTGCAGCGTACAGCAAAAATTTTTGACTCTCAGAATCGGCGAGGTTTGTGAAGCGTTTTAGATAAATGTAATCGAGTTCTTTGAGTCTTCTTGTACTGAGTCCTTGGGTTTCAAAAACGAGGGTGACTGGAAGTTCGGAGTTTGGCAGACCAAAGGTTTCAAATCCCTTTAGCTTTTTCGCGCCGGCAGCTTGAGCTAATTCGCCATTGACAGTGGCATCAATAAATTGCTTTCCTGCATAAACTATGCCTTTAGATGTGGTTATGCTGGCAATTCTTTGGCGTTGTTTATTGACTGATTGAATTTCTACTTTGCTGAGGAGATCGACGCCTGCTTGTGACAGCATTTCTTGCAGTGCTGCGCTGGCTTTGCGGGGATCAAGCGCGATCGCACTGACACCGGATTTTTGCAGAAACTCTTGATAGATTGTCGCCGGTGAACCAAAGGTATCTAACTTTAAAGATTGTCGCAGTTCTTGAGCTAGCTGACATCTATCTAAATAAGCAAGGCCGCCTCTGACTAAATGCCCGCCAATTCCTTCTTGCAAGTTTGCTTTAGACATCAGCAAAACCCGCGGATAACGCTTTGTCCGGCGGCGGTATTCTCGGGCTGCTGAGATAACGGCTAGAACTCCCGGAACTTCATCCCCAAAGCCGATGACATCGTAAAAACGCAGATCCATGACCATTATTTAATAACCTCTCCTGATTTTCATTGTTTTGAGCTGTTTTTCAAGGTTTGCTATCAAACTATCTGTCTGTTCCAAATAAGTCCGCATCTTTCCTAATTTTTTTGATAAATATTCATACATTCCCGGACGCGGAAACCGGGTTTTTCGAGAAAATTATCGGTTGAGGGCGATCGGATCGGGCGTGGAAAAATCAGATGGGCGAGCGCCCGCAGAGTACCTCTGTGTCGCACTCTTGACTGCAATCAGCTTATATTATCAGGATCTATCCCCAACTCTCGCAATCGTTCAGCTAGTCGATCGGCGCGCTGCGATTCCTGTTGTGCGCGCTGCGATTCCTGTTGTGCGCGTTGCGCCGATTCTTTCACCTGTTCTTCTGGAGTAAAATAACGTTTTCCATCAGCATCGTACCAATACAACCACTCCCTTGTCACCCCAGAATAATTGCCCCTTTCACAGCCAATTCCCAAACCGATCTCTGGCATCCAAACTATATTTCCCGGCTGTAATTCATACTTGCCCTTGACTAACTTATGCACTTCTAAACGGGGTTTGCGGCGGCGGCGAGAAGAATAAATGACATAGTAAAGTATGCCTAAACTTTGATATTCTTCCAATTTGGCGGTATATTCGTTTCGATAAGTTGGGGAAACAACTTCGAGGACAAAAGTTGGCATCACTTTTTCCTCCCACACCGCGTAACTGGGACGCAATTCTTCGTCATAAAACCGTTGCACCCCTAAACTCAAGAAAGCATCTGGCACAATCGGAGGTTTTTCCGGGTGATGGTAAAGACCCATATCTATACCAAAAAACCAGTCCATGCGTTCTGCCCAAAGTATGAGCAATATTGCTTTTAGCAATCCTGGGATTAATTCTTGCAGTTCGTTATCCACTGGTGTTTCATCTGAGTCTGGTAGTTCGTCGGCTGAGGGCCAGTGCGTCGGGAAATTGTAATTTAACATGGCGGCTTTCCTCAAAACTTACTTAAGATTATAGCGTTTAGTTGTTTAGCTATAATTTTGTATTTTGTAAAGATTTTAACGAACCGCGAAGACGCAAAGGACGCGAAGGAAGATAGATTAAGTTGTGTTCGCTGGCAGTTTTATTGTTTGTCATTACGAGGAACGAAGCAATCCTAAGTCTTGGCGATTGCTTCGTTCTTTGCAATGACACTTGAAGCTGTCGGACACAATCTAAGCTAGTTAATATGAAATAATTTTGGTAAAGTATTCGGCTGAGAGTTGCGCGATCGACTATACTAAGCTAATCATTCGGTTCTAATGGGGAGCAGCCATTAGAGGAAACGGGGAAAGTTCGGTGTAAGTCCGGCGCTGTCCCGCAACTGTAAGGAAAGCCATGTCGCTTTCTGAGTCAGGATGCCCGCCGATGTGTTTGTTTACATAGTCTCATCTGCGAGGTTCAGCGTGAAGGCCAGAAATCGGAAATTAGTCAGCCTGGGATTGATGGCTGGCTTGAGTTGTTATATTGTCCTCGGTTCGGCAACGCCCGCCGCAGCTATGCACATTTCGGAAGGTTTTTTGCCGGTGCAATGGGCGGCGTTTTGGTGGATAGTGGCGTTACCTTTTTTTCTAGTTGGTTTGCGATCGATCGCCCGCATTACCAAAGAACACCCGGAACTTAAACTGTTGTTAGCTTTGGCGGGTGCGTTTACTTTTGTGCTTTCTGCTCTAAAAATTCCTTCGGTAACGGGTAGTTGTTCTCACCCGACGGGTACTGGTTTGGGGGCGATTTTATTCGGCCCTTCGGTGATGGCTGTACTCGGCGCTTTAGTGCTGCTTTTTCAAGCAGTTTTGTTGGCCCACGGCGGCTTGACAACCCTGGGAGCCAATATGTTTTCGATGGCAATTGTTGGCCCTTTTGCTGCGTATTTTGTCTATCATTTGCTGTTGCGAACTGGTAGTCAGCGGGCGGCAATTTTTTGTGCTGCGGCTTTGGCGGATTTGCTGACTTATGTGGTGACTTCGATTCAATTAGCATTGGCTTTTCCCGCAGCCAGCGGTGGTTTTGTAGCTTCGTTTCTCAAGTTTGCTAGCATTTTTGCTATTACTCAAGTTCCTCTGGCTATTAGTGAGGGATTGCTGACTGTATTGGTTTGGAATTGGCTGCATTCCTACGGGAAGCCGGAGTTGGAAACTTTGAAGTTATTGAGACAGGAGTCCTAAGTCATGAGTCAGAAAAATACAAGAAATCACCAATCTACTGCGCGAGAAAATTGGATTTTGGTTGGTGCTGTGGTTGCTCTTGCTGTTCTTCCTCTAGTATTTGTTCGAGGTGAATACGGCGGGGCTGATGGGGAAGCCCAAAAGGCAATTACGGAAATTCAACCGGGCTATGAACCTTGGTTCAATCACTTCTTTAAACCTGCTAGTGGCGAAATTGAAAGTTTGCTGTTTGCGTCTCAAGCGGCGATGGGGGCTGGCGTAATTGGCTACGTGATTGGGTTATATAAAGGCCGATCGCAATCTCGGCAAAATTCCGATCGCAAAACCTTGGAATGAACCATCAGATTGATAGTCTGGCTTATACAAATAGCTTGCGCGGTTTGCCGCCATCTCACAAACTATCATTTGCGATCGCCCTTTTAATCCTGTCTCTAGTTTCCCATGTAGCGGTGCAGTTGTCGATCGCCCTCTGGTTGACAATCTGGATCGTGGTTTATGCGGGAATTCCGGCGAAACTCTATCTGCGGTTGCTGTCGGTACCGCTGGTGTTTTTGCTGACGAGTTTGCCTGCTTTGGCGATGGGTGCCGTTGCTGGCGATCGAATCCCGGAAATTCAGTGGGATATTTGGCAAGGTTGGGGAATTAGCACCGGCACTTTTTATCTCTATGCGAGCCGCACTGGAATATACCAAGTGAGCTTGCTGTTTGCCCGCGCCTTCGCATCCACAAGCTGTATGTACTTCATCCTGTTGACAGTACCATTTACCGAAATTTTGCAGATTCTGAGACAATTACGCTGTCCAGAATTGGTCACAGAACTGCTATTACTAATGTACCGCTTTATTTTTAGCTTATTGGCGATCGCCGACGAACTTTGGACAGCCCAAAACTCCCGCTGTGGCTACCGCACTTGGAAGCGGGGAATGCACAGCTTAGGCATTTTAATCGGGCAATTGCTGCTGCGAACTTTAGAAAACTACCGTCAAGTTTCCCTGACTTTAGCCTCGCGCGGCTTCAACGGAGAACTTCGCGTTTGGAACTCCTACCCTTACAAACCCTCGCGCAGATATACATTTGAAGCCGTGTTTGGCTGTACAGTTTTAACTTTGTTAAGTGTAGTATTTCAAAGTTGAGAAGAAATTAGGAAATGAGGACACGGCACTGCCGTCTCCTCTATATTATTCCGGTGCAACCGGAATTGATATGAATTCCCTGCCCGACTGAAGATATGACTTTTATGAACATAATTAATGATTTTTATGAATTGACTCCCCAAGAAACCTGTTGAATAATTGTACTCAACACTTATCTTGTGGAAATCCTATGATAAATAAACGCATCCTCAAAAGAATAGTTTTTTCATTACTAGCATCATTAACCCTACTGTTAGTCACAGTCACTCATACAACAGCCCAACAGCTACCGTTTTACTGGGATAACATCAATGTTGCGATCGACGTTCAGACAAACGGAGATATGTTAGTTACTGAAACGCAAAAATATGTATTCACAGCAGCCTACAACAATGAACGATATCGTTATATTCCTTTAGATAAAGTCGATGCAATTAAAGATGTGACAGTTGCCGAAAATAATCGCATAATTCCTAGTAGCACTGGAACAGAAAATAATCAACTTTGGATTCGTTGGCAACATGAATTAAAAGCGCCAGAATCACATACTTTTGTCATCAAATATCGTGTAGTAGGTGGATTGCAGTTAGATGGTGAGAATACTCTAGTTTATTGGAAAGCTATTGCAGCAGGTCGCAAAGCACCGATTAATACTGGAAAAGTTACGGTAAATTTACCAGATGCTTTGTCAGGGAAAGTTCTCTCGTTTACGAATTTCGGTGCAGCAGCGGTTCCCCGTCAAGTAGATCCTAAAACTTTTGAGTTCATGGCAAGTCAGGCTATTCCACCGGAACAAGAATTAGAAGTGCAGATTGCATTTCCGCAGGCGGTTTTGAATATACCTCAACCTGGTTGGCAACAAACTGGCAACCAATCTCAATCTTCTTCGGGAGGAGGAAACCCTTTCGTAGACTTCTTTCTAATGATTTTCTTATTCATAGCAATGATGACATCGCCGATATGGATAGGTGTGCTTTACTTAATTTTAGTAATGATTTACGTCTATTTTATAACATTCTGTTTTAGATGTAAAAAATTCACGCTAGACACTAATAGACAAGTAATCTCTACAGCTACCCCAAGGAATAAAGGGAAGGATAAAGTTATCCGTCACTGTGAAAATTGCGGTTATCACCATGAAAAAATAGTTGTGACGACTTACGTAGATCCGAGTAGTGGCGGCGGTGGCGGTGGTGGCGGTGGTGGCGGTGGTGGCGGTGGCGGTGGTGGCGGTGGCGGTGGCGGTGGCGGTGGCGGTGGCGGTTAATATCAACGGAACTTACGCATTACAACCAAAGAAACCGGGTTTTTACTGAATCTGTTGACTGTAGCGAAGTATTGTCGCAAAAAACCCGGTTTCTGACTATTTTTATGGACTGCTCATGATTATTTTAGGGTAGGGAAACGGCATTGCCATATCCGAATTTGCTTTGTTTTGAGATAAACCGATCGCACTCCCTACCATATCCTATTCCCAATAGGACCTTTATAAACTCAATTTATCGTTACCAGGCTCTGCCTGGGAATGCGTATAGCTGGGCGATCGAGTTTTCTTAACTTCTATTTTTGTGGAAGTTTTGCTAGCAAATTTGTATGAAGATATTCACTTTGATGTTATACCTAATCCGGCTTAAATACCTAGACGGATTAGGCTTGTCTAAGAGCGGTTTTAACCGCCCACTCTTATTAATCTATCGCCCGTGAATTCCTCGCCCTGACTAACAAACCGTGTTTCGGAGCAAAAATCATCGCCAACACAAACAGCAGCGTTTGTAAAACAACAATACATCCGCCCGTCGCCCCATCTATGTGATAGCTGATATAAGTTCCCATGACGCTAGAAAATACCCCACTCGCCATCGCAATTAGCATCATATGGTCAAAATTATCGCTCAATAAATAGGCGGTGGCTCCCGGAGTAACCAACATTGCCACTACTAAAATAATCCCGACTGTTTGCAATCCTGCAACTGCGGTGAGCGATAGCAAAGATAGCAGCACGTAATAGAGAAACGTGATATTTAAACCGATCGATCGCGCGTGAGTCGAATCAAAACAAAACAAAATTAAATCTTTGCGTAAAACTGCCAGCATCACTAAGCTGATGACACTAATAATTACAGTTTGAACAATATCCGAATCGGAAATTCCTAAGACATTACCAAATAAGATATGCGTCAAGTCGATCGAACTTCTGACTTTAGAAACTAACACCAAACCAAGGGCAAAAAATCCAGTAAACACTAAACCGATTACCGTATCTTCTTTGATGCGAGTTTTCGCTTTGATAAAGCCGATCGCAATTACGGATCCCACACCAAACACAAACGCCCCCACCGCCAAAGGAATATTCAGCACATAAGCAATCACCACCCCCGGCATCACCGCATGGGAAACCGCGTCACCCATCAATGCCCATCCTTTTAAAGTCATGTAGCACGAAAGCGCCGAACAAACAAGCCCGACCAAAGCACTGATTAAAATTGCTTTTAGCATAAACTCATGCTGCAACGGCGCGGCAAACCACTGAATTAAATCCATTATTTTTTCTCCAAATCGACTTGAGTTAACTGAGATCGGACACCACAATCAATAATCCTATAGGGGCGGGTTCGCGATCGGGCATTAAACCTGCAAACCCACCAAAAAATCCTTTGTTGACATTGCTGCAATATCTCAGGTTGACCGACTTTTGGCAGACGAAAAATCGCCAACGGAACCGCCAAAAGTTAGCGAAAGATTTTCCTCTGTAAACACATCAGAGGTATTGCCATAGGCGAGAATGCTGCGATTAATTAACACTACTTGGTCGCAAAAGGTAGTAATAGACCCTAAATCATGGGTAGAAACGAGAATTGTATGTCCTGTTTGACGCAGTTCCATCAACAAATCAATCATCATTTTCTCAGTTTTGATATCGACTCCGGCAAAGGGTTCATCCAGTAGCAAAACCGTTGCCTGTTGCGCCAGAGCCCGCGCAAAAAAGGTGCGTTTCTTTTGTCCGCCGGATAACTCTCCGATTTGCCGATCGCGCATCGGCCACATTTCCACCCTTTCCAAGCTTTCTCGCACCACTTGTTTGTCCATCGATCCAGGAATCCGCAACAGATTCATGTACCCATAGCGCCCCATCATCACCACATCGCGAACATTCACCGGAAAATTCCAATCTACCTCTTCCGACTGAGGCACATAGGCAACCAAATTGCGTTTTTGCACTTGACGAATCGGCAACCCATTAATTAAAATGCGTCCGGTATTTGGCTTCACAAACCCCATAATCGCCTTGAACATCGTCGATTTTCCCGCGCCATTCATCCCAACCAAACCGCAAATCGTCCCCGCTTTGAGTTGCAGCGAGGCGCTGTGCAAGGCGACTTTGCCGTGATAGGCAACTGTCACATTCTCAAGATTGATGCCGATTTCATTCATCTTTTTTATTTTCCTTAAGTAACTTTACTTGATTAAACGTAAGATACAGATGGCTAAAAAGCTTGCTGTATGAGAATTCTTCCGTCTTCCTTCTTCCATCGGACTGATGACGTTGGACGGAAAGCTCGGGGGGACAGCATTAATAACTAATGACTAATGACTAATGACTAATGACTAATGACTTCTTCCTTAATTTCCCTGTAACCCTTTTATCAAAGTATTGACATTGTATTCAAGTAACTTAAGATAGGTTGATGCTGGGCCATCCGCTGGAGAGAGAGAATCGACATAAAACACGCCAGCAAATTTTGCGCCTGTTTCCTTGGCTACCTGAAGCTGTCCTTCATTGCTGACGGTACTCTCACAGAATACAGCAGGTATTTGATTTGCTTTGACTGTATTAATCACCCGTTCGACTTGTTTCGGTGTGGATTGCTGTTCGGCGTTGACAGGCCAAATATAAACTTCTTTCAAACCGTAATCGTTAGCAATGTAAGAAAAAGCGCCTTCACAACTTACTATGTAGCGTTTGTCCGGGGGAATGGCAGAAATCGCTTGTTTGAGTTTTTCGTCGATCGCCCGAATTTGTTCACTGTATTTTGCCGCATTTGCGTCATAGGTTGCAGCATTAGCAGGATCGATACTTCCTAAAGCCTTACGAATATTATCAACATAAATCAAAGCATTTTTGGGTGACATCCAAGCATGGGGATTTGGTTTACCTTGATAGGAATCTTCTGAAATATTAACTGGTTGGACTCCCTCGCTCAAAGTAATGTGAGGAACCTTGGGAAAACTGTTATAAAATCGAGTTGCCCAGCGTTCTAAACTCAAGCCATTGTCTAAAATCACATCGGCTTTTTGCCCTCGTGTTAAGTCACTGGGGGTGACTTCGTAGCCGTGAATTTCTGCCCCTGGCTTGGTAATAGATTCAACAGTTGCCTTGTCACCGGCGACGTTCTGAGCCATGTCTGCCAGCACTGTGAAGGTAGTGAGAATGACTTTTTTGTCTTTTCGGGTCAAATCGGTGGCGGTTGGGTCTGAAGCTGGATTTTGGTTGGTTTGAGGCTGGGTCGTCTGAGTGTTGCACCCGCTGAGACAAACTGCCAGCAACAGCCCGAATCCTAGGAGATGATGTTTTTTCCTAGGGGGAGATTCTGGGAGGGGGAGAGGGAAATTTAGGGTAATTTGACGGCTTTTCCGCATATCTTCAAAATGCCAAGTGAAATTCGCTGAAGTTTGCCACAGACGGTACGATCGCCCGCCGCTATTTTTCATAATTGTTTCATTTTTGACTTTACCACAAAATCACAAATAATGAAAGGATTATGAAAAATGAATGAATGCGGGCCCGTGCAGCATCAGTCTTGTGTCAAAGAGCTCTAATAGTGCTATTATCTCGCCAGATAGAGCGGCTGTGATGGCGAAGGGCGATCGAACGTTTGGGGGAAAGTTGGGTGAAAATCCGGCGCTGTCGGCCGAGTGTAATGGGACGATCGTAGGCTAGTTAGATTGAGATTTTTTTGACCGCAGATATCAGCAGATAAACACAGATGAACGCTGATGGATTTTTGAGATTTTGATGTCAATTTGTTGCAAAAGTTTGCTTTTTTGGCAGTTCAGTGTTATGAACAGGTATGCAAGGGCTGGGAAGAATTTTAACCCTCCCGGAAATCCTTAAATTAATCTAACTTTCTCAATGTCGAAGCAAAAATCAATCTCTATTTCTAAAGTGACTCGCTACCAAAATGCGGCGCTGAATTACTATTTGGGGTTGACGGATTCGCCGTATCTTCATTACGGTTATTGGAAATCTCTACCTGTGCCGGCTGAGGATCTCACTATCGGGCGGCTGCGTTTTGCTCAGCAAGCTTACACAGATAAACTTTTGGATTTTATTCCTAAAGAAATTAAGACTGTGTTGGATGTTGGGTGCGGGATTGGCGGAAATGCGGCTTATTTGCTCGATCGCGCTTTTGCAGTGGAAGGGCTAGCACCAGATCCGTTCCAACAACAGCGCTTTCTTAAGTGTACAGGCGATCGGGCAGTTTTTCACCTCACTAAATTTGAAGATTTTCAAGCCACCCATTCCTACGATTTGGTTCTCTTAAGCGAAAGCAGCCAATATATGTCTGCTGTCGATATAGCCAAAGGTGCGGCGGCTGTACTCAATCCTGGAGGCTATCTGCTGCTGGCGGATATGATGCGCTCTAATCCTAATTATACAGAAGGAATGTTTTCTAATTGTCATGTTGTCAAAGAACTTAATGCTGCTTTGTTGCAAGCTGGGTTCACGTTAGTAAAAACTGAGGATATTTCGACTCATATTTTACCGACTATTGATTTGTATGTCGATAGTTTTCGCAGGTACGGACTCAACACAATGATCTATGTTGCGGATTTGATTTCGATTGCGGTTCCGCCCATCCACAAATTCCTGCGCTGGATATTTCGCCGCTGGTTTAAGAAATTGGTGGTTGAAGGCTTGGAGGCGAGTAAACTTTTTGAAGAGCATCTTTGTTATGAAATTCAACTTTGGAAGTTGACAGTTGATAGTTGACAGTTGACAGTTGTTAGTTGTTAGTTGTTAGTTGTTAGTTGATAGTTGACAGTTGACAGTTGTTAGTTGTTAGTTGTTAGTTGTTAGTTGTTAGTTGTTAGTTGTTAGCAGCAACCAATAACTAATGACTGATGACTGGCCTTCGACTTCGCTCAGGCTAAAATGACTGATGACTATAGCAATCCTAAATGATTCACAAAATTTGTAGATAGTGCCAAGAATGCCTACCCTGGATGGGGGAAACCGAGCGGGGCATTCTCCCTACAATAAATTATACCAATAATCTGAGGATTGCTATAATAAAAGATAACAAATAACAGATAACAAATAACAACTAACAACTAACAACTAACAACTAACAAATAACAAATAACAAATAACAAATAACAAATAACAACTAACAAATAACAAATAACAAATGACTAATTTCTCACTCCCAATTCTCGAATTCGATCGCACTTTCTACTCCTATCCCTGCGGTTCGCGAGTAGCAATTCAGGACTTAAGCCTCAAAGTCCCCGCCGGGAAGCGCTGCGGGCTGATCGGTCAAAATGGCTGCGGCAAAACCACCTTTTTCTTGTTAGCAAATGGTTTGTACCAACCGCAACAGGGAATCATTCGCTGGGAAGGTGAACCCTTTCGCTACGATCGCAAATCTCTCACGCAACTGCGCCAACAAATCGGACTCGTGTTTCAAAATCCCGAACACCAATTAGTAGCTTCTACGGTAGAAGAAGATATCTCCTACGGGTTGTACAATTTGGGTTTGGCAGAACCGGATATTGCGAGAATGGTGCAAGAGGCGATCGACCAATTCGATCTAAACGAACTCGCCCGCGAACCAATTCACAACCTCAGCTTAGGACAAAAAAAGCGCGTTTCCATCGCCGATATCATGGTTCTCAAGCCCAAACTGCTGCTGCTAGATGAACCTACGGCCTATCTCGATCCGCGTCACACGCGACAACTGGTCGGTTTACTCCAACAAATTCACGCAGCCGGAACCACTATCCTTTTAGCAAGTCACGACCTCGATTTCATCTACCGCTGGGCTGATTGGGTGTTTGTGATGGATCGCGGAAAATTGATTCTAGAAGGAACACCGGAAACTGTTTTTGCTCAGCGGGATGTCTTGGAACAGTTGCAGCTTGGCGTACCACTGGCGATCGAGCTGATGGAGCAAATAAGGGCGATATTTGAGAAAGATAGTAGCTCACAAATCCCCGCTTTCGAGGAATTGCAACAACAAATTTTAGACACGCGGCGACGGCTTTAAAAATTAAGCAGTTGTGTCATCAGTATGGACTGATCATCCCGTGCATACCGGAATTGATCTTATGCCCCTTTTGATGACGTTACAGACTGTACAATTGGCTGGGAGGGGGAATGTTGAATCAGTCGCATCAATAGGCGCAACCCTTCATTAACTGCGCCAGAATCTGGAAAAATTGTTGCAACATCAGGATCTAGTTGGACTGTTAGGGTGGATTGTTTGCGTCCTTGACCGCGGGCTACAACAGAGAGTTGAGTAAAGTCATATTCGGGGCGCAAATCATCATCCATTTCAGAGGTCTGACTCATAAGCTTTACGTTCTTTGCGGGTAACGGGACGAGCGCTGATTAGGCGCGTGATGCCTGCACGGTCAGTGTAAGCGACAACTAACAATCGTCCTTTGGCTGATTCTCCCATGATAATGAAACGTTGCTCTTGAAAGGAGTGTTCTGGATCACCAAAGGTTAAAAATAACGGATCGTCAAACACAGAAGTGGCTTCATCGAAAGAAACACTATGCTTGGCAAGGTTGCTTCTGGCTTTTTCCTCGTCCCAATCAAACAACATGGGTTCAATTTACAACGTCTGCTTTTTCAGATTATACCAGCATATGTGTCGTCCGACTGCATAAACTACGCCATGCTTCAGCCTTACTGACCAAACGGGGAGAGCGCACTATGCCCGAAAGGCGATTAACTGCGTCTTCCAAAACTCAAAGAATAACAAAATCCCGATCGCCCTGCCGGTGAGAAAAAGTGACAGGCTTTTGTAAAGGTTTGTAAATTGGTAAATTGTTGAGCTAGGGGAAAGAGCGATCGCACTTGCAACCTTCATTTCCTGTTATTTGGTGAGGAGATGAAGAAGTGACGAGGTGCGATCGCTACTCTAATAACTAGCAGTTTGGCTTACCACTAACTTCTCGGCGGTCGGTGTGCATGGGCATTGTTAGGCCGCGATGACTAATGCTGCAAGAACTCATAAACACGGCGCATTCTTAGGAATCGAACAATAGATTAGGACGATTTGTATTCGGGAATGCCCCCAATAGCAATGGCGACCACTGTTGCCAGAGCTAGCTAAGAAAAGCCATCTATAGGCGATTTCATTAATCGCTTAATAGTTTTAGAATTTTCCCAATCCGTACCTAGCGAACCATCAACATCAAGTGGATCTCCCGGATTATGCTTATTCCAGAGGCTTTGGAAGGCTTTAATTCCTAAACTGCGAAGATCGGTCCCTCCCGCAACAAAATCATAATGAGGAGGATCGACAGGTCCAAAATGTCTCCATCCTTGATCTTCGAGGAAAGGTTTCCAAGTCAAGGGTTCATTTATGTCTAACGCTAGGCCACTTTCATGGTTGCTGGTTCCGGGTCGAGCAACAGGATTAGGATTGCACCCACCGAGATGCTTCAGGCGGAACAGTAGGAACTGTTGGGCAAAAGTTCGATACCCAGAATTAATGCTAAGTGTTATGCCGCGCTTATCGATCGCTGCTTTCAATTTTGCTTTAGCGGTAGGTCCCCCTACAAAAGGAACTGCCGCCGCCGCCCTACTGAGAGACACATTGAGATCGTCAATTCTTATGAGTTTACCGGGAGCAACTACATCGAACTCCGCCAGAATCTGATCATTGAGACCCTTAATGATTGGGGTAGAGGGACAAAGACGAAGATTAATTTCTTTGAACAATACCATGATATTTACTCACAAAAAATAATGATTTTGGTTTTTTAGAACTTACTCAGGATCTCGTTCAATCTTTAGCAAGCCCAAAGATTCTAAGACGAAAACACCTGCTACACCATCAGGTGCAAATCCCTGACTGTCTTCAAAATCGATCACTGCTTGTTCGACTTCTTGACCAAAAAGACCATCAATTTGTCCACTATAAAAGTCAAGTTCTTGTAACTTCTGTTGTAGCTTTTCTACATCTGTACCCGTACAGCCTACGTATAAGTTAGGCATCAATTCATTCATTGAATTTGACATGGTTTTGTTCCTCAATTTGATATACCTATACAGTATTAATTCCACCCGGCAAACTTCTGAAACCAACCTGCTCGATCTAATACGTCTTTACCGTAATCACCTCCTGCCGTGACCGAATCAACATCAATTCCTCGATCGAGAGCACGTAAAACGGCTCCAAGTCCGGCATTATAGCTGGCGAGAGTTGCCTTCAGTAGCTGCCTTCCAGTCAACCCTTCACGTTTTTGAACAGCCCTATTATCAGCGAGAAGATCGCAACCATAACGAATATTGGCTCTCGGGTCTTTCCAGTTACCAGTTCTAGCGAAATCATGAGCACCATCATCAATTTGCATCAGCCCACGACCATGCCCAGCATCCCCTGTACCTGCTGCTCCTGGTGGGCTAAGAATTATCCCCCAAAGGGATTCACGCGATCCCACACCGCCAATTACCGAAGGTTGAATGTCAAAGTCTTCAGCCGCTTCCATGATTAAGGTTTCATAACCACGGCTTCTAATCTCATCAAGTTGAGAGATAATTTCACCTTTGGCATAAGATGTTGTGAAAACAAGTCCATCAGGCATCGTAAGTACGTCATAGTAGACATTTGCAGTTTCCTTGCCAATCACACCTCTTAAACTACCGTGATTACCCCCTGGTAGATGAATGTCCTTAAAGCGGATTACACCTTCATTAGATAGATCCAGTCGCTTTTTTTCAGCAAGGTCAAGAAATTTGAAGAGTGTATCTGCATCAAGCAAGTCTGAGGAGCCACTAATTTTCAAAAAGTCTTTCTTGAGCTTGCTAAAGCGTTCTATAGGCAAGTTAGTCATGATTGCAAGCGCATTTCTTTGTTCTTCACTTAGCCCATCACCGATTCCTTCAATTCGTATTGACATACATTTTCCTCAATTTTGAGACTACTGATTCATATTCACTAGAAGCATTTATTTTACATAGCCTTACAGCCGTGCTTTAACGGCTTGTCGAAGGTCTTTTAGCCGAGCTTCTCCCATGCCTGGACAAATTGTATCGACTCGATCGCGGTGTCCAATAATACGGGGAAGACTCTTAGGGGAAGGTTCTCTATCCTTATCAATTGGTGTAGAGACTAAAGTCGTTGGATCAGTAATCCCAATTTTTTTACATAGCTGGGTACACAATGCAACGGTAGAGTCAAATTGCTCATCTGTGATATTGCTTCCCGACAGATGGAAAGACCCTTCCATTGCAATTCCAAAACCATCATTAAATACATCATGTGCACCTTTTTTGCTGTTGGGACGGCCTTCATAGATACGACCACTAGGCATGATCACATAATGATAGCCAATGTCACTAAAGTTTTGGGGAGACTTCATTTCTGATGCTTGAATATCTCTCATTCTTTGTTCTTCAGTGGCTTGACTCGCTGTAACAAACAAAGTTGGAAAGACAGTATGATGTATGGTGATACGTTTCGGACTAGGAAGATCAGCTAAGGAATTGTTCGGTGGTTTTGCTCCCCAAACCCTTCGAGAAATGATTTTTATCTCGCCGCTTTCCAGACGAAGCGTAATTTCTGCGCGATCCTGATCCGACGCAATGACCTCAATCTTGCGATCGCCTGTTTGATTAAAAATCAAGGTAATTTCCCATTTACCTCCTTGGACGCGAGGACGTGCCACTTCAAATTTGTCATCAACTAAGATTAACAACTCATCTCCGTCGTCTACGTTAGTAGTAGTTCCCTTTAAAACAAAGGGTTCGGATGTGTTGGCTTTTGGGGGAAACTCAGTAATTCTTACAGACATAATAAACTCCTGTGAACTTATAGCAGGTCGAACAGTTGATGTTTAAAATCAGCCCTACTCTCAACTCATAAAGATGTTTGAAGGTAAAGAAAGTATGCTTTCTTATAAATTAGAGCTTGAGTAACCGATTTCAATCTAAGTTAATCATGATTTCAGAACTATGGGTCACAAGTTACGCCCAAACAGATGCTCAAGCGGTCTAACTTATAATTGCGTCGCAGATGCAGTAAAAGACTCTTCCTAGTCGGTTTATTCCGCACACCAGCGGTTTATTGAACAGTCTTAACAACTTGTTCTCTGACGTAACTTAAAGAATAAACTACCCCGATCGCCCTGCCGGTGAGAAAAAGTGACAAGCTTTTGTACGGCTGAAATCATCAGTTTTGAATAGCCGGAACACCTTCTGATCTGCCTTAACTCAAAGAATAAACCCCCCCGATCGCCCTGCCGGTGAGAAAAAGTGACATGGTTTTGTAAACTTACGTAAATTCCTCGATCGATAATCGATTTTAGATTTGAGATTGTGGAATTAACCTCCTCCCAAATCCGGCTTAAATATCCCTCTTACTTCTTAGTCCGCATTGGCGGACTTTGTTTGTGTAAACCTGGTTTCAACCGCCGAATATAAAAGGGACTACGTTGCGGTTAATTAAGTAAATTTGTTTTCTATCCTGAAAAGCAACCCCCACTCAGAATAATCGGTAAATCTACTGAATTAATCAATCAAAATAACAACTATGACAGCAGAAGAAGCGATCGCCCTAATCGACCATCTGTTACACGCGAACAACCAGCAAAAACTCACTGACTTTCAATCCTGCGTCTTTCTGGGAACTTGGGAAGGACATTCTTATCAAGAAATAGCCGATCGCTTAGCCCATCGCTTACTTTATTACGAACACGATTATATCAAACACGTCGGTTCGCATTTGTGGCGAAATCTCTCTCAAATCATCGGCGAAAAAGTCTCAAAGCAAAATCTGCAAGCAGTCTTGCGCCGCTACCAGCATGGCCGCGCATCAGATAACTGCATCCAAGACTGGGGAGAAGCGATCGATGTTTCCGAATTTTACAATCGGCAACAGGAACTCGAAACATTAGAAACTTGGATTAGCGGCAATTCTACTCGTCTGATCGGTATTTTTGGACTTGGCGGTATCGGCAAAACTTCTCTGTCTGTAAAACTCGCTCAGCAAATTCAATCTCAGTTTGAATTCGCGATTTGGCGGAGTTTGCAGCAAGCACCAACCTTAGATGTTATCCTCAGCAATATTTTGCCGATTTTAACTAATTCAGAACACACAAACAATCACTCTATTGATGCTCTCATGGAACAGTTGCGGCAAAAACGCTGTTTGTTAATTTTCGACAATTTGGAGTCGATTTTGCAAGGTGGAAATCGCAGCGGACAATATCAACAAGGCTATGAAGATTACCGACAGTTGTTGGCGCGCATTGCTGACGAACCCCACCGAAGTTGTCTGATTTTAACCGGAAGAGAACAACCGGGCGGGTTTGCTGTGCGATCGGGCGAAAATTTACCCGTGCGATCGCTCAAACTCTTCGGAGTTTCACCGCCAGTATGCCAGCAAATCCTCGCGGCTAAAGGATTAAAGGCAACGCTATTGCAGTGTCAAGATATTGTCAACTACTTTGGCGGCAATCCCCTCGCCCTCAAACTTGCTGCAACAACTATTAAAACACTTTTTGGCGGTGATATTCACGCATTTTTAGTGCAAGGAAATACTGTTTTTAGCGATTTGTGGGATTTGCTCGATCGCCAGTTCGATCGCTTGTCTCCCCTGCAACAAAAAATTATGTACTGGATCGCCATTAATCAAGAAGGAGCGACCCCTGCAAAGTTAAAAACGGAAATTTTGCCCAAAGTTTCGGGAAGGCACCTGATGGAAGCATTGGAGGCGCTAGCTGAACGATCGCTCATCGAAGATCGGCGATCGCTCAATGATACCGCATCAACAAGTTTAATGCTACAACCGGCGATCGTCGAGTATGTCAGAGAATGCTTGCTCCAAACTGCTGAGCAATAAACGATCGCAAACAAACTTACAGCATATTCCAGGTTTATGGAGTGTAGGGACACGGCAATGCCGTGTCCCTACGGGAATCGAACGATAGGCGGGTGTACTTCATAAACATAGAATCTGCTGTAACTTTACGAAAATACTGCGTTTTGGCCCGCAGATTCGGTATAAAAACCCGGTTTCTTGGTCGGATTGCGATCGCGAACTGATTAAGTGCGATCGTACCAACTTTGCAGCGCCAAGCGGTGAACTTCCCGCCAACTAATATTTTTCACTCGCGCAATTTCCGCACAATCTTCGTATTCCGGCTGCACGTTAACAATCGTTTCTCCAGACTTCGCAACTTTGATCTTGACTTCACCGTATTCTGTTGTAACTGTCTGGATTTCTCGATCCAAAATCGTTCTTTGTTGAGTCGAGATTCTAATTCCCAGAGTAGTAGTCTCCCGAAACATCACAGCTTCGCAAGCATCCTGAAATTCGGGATGACAAATTGCAGTTAACAAAACCCCCAGCCGCGACTTTTTCATCACAACTGGTGCAGTAAAAACATCCAGAGCTCCGGCCGCAAATAAAGCATCAAAAACATAGCCGATCGCCTGCGGACTCAAATCATCAATTTGCGTTTCCAATACCGCAATAGTTTCTATGGAATTGGTAATCGGTAATTGGGAATCGGGAATGGGGAATTGGGAATTAGTAGCCGTCTTTCTCCCACTCTCCCACTCTCCCCCTCTCCCCCTCTCCCCCTCTTCCTTCTTCCCAATCCAGAGGCGCAAAATATTAGGAATTGCCAGATTGCGAGAACCCGCACCCAATCCGATCGCCTGAAGCTGCATCGGCGGCGGCGGGCCAAAAGCAGCAGCGAAAGTACAGGCGATCGCAGTTCCCGTAGGAGTGCACAATTCGCGATCGATCCCGTTGCTATAAACCGGCACTCGGTGCGTTTCCCACAACCGCATCACCGCAGGCGTGGGCACAGCTAACCTACCGTGGGCGGCCTTCACCGTACCCCCACCAGTCGGCATCGGCGAAAAGTAAAACTCGTCAATATCCAACCAATCCAAACCCAAACAAGTACCGACAATATCAATAATTGCATCCGTAGCCCCCACCTCGTGAAAGTGAACCTCGCTTGGGGGTATACCATGTACTGCAGCCTCTGCATCTGCCAATTTGCCAAATACGGCCAAACTCCAAGCTTCCACGCGCGGAGGCAATTTTGCAGAGACGATGATTTGCTCAATTTCTGGCAAATGGCGGTGATGACTGTGGCTAATTTCGGCATCTGCTTCGCCGTGACTGTGAGAATGTTCTTCCCCGTGATGGTGGTGGTGGCGGTTGTCGAAAGTTGGGGATTCAGTTTCCGAGGGATCGAGGGCGGAGTCAGCAGCCGGATTGTTTGATTTTAAGGGCAAATCGGCAGCTATATCGACATAAAATTTAGTTGCTTGTTGAGTATTCCGGTGGACTAATTGGGCCCGCAATTGGTACTCAGTCGAAATGCCGAGTAAGTTGAGTTTTTCGATTAGGTAGTCTAAGGGAACGCCCGCGTGGAGTAGGGCTCCGATACACATATCGCCAGCAATGCCGGTGGGACAGTCAAAATAAGCTATTTTATTCATTATTAGCAATTAATTTTCAACATTGATTGTTTTAGCACATTTGTCGATCGCCCACTTAGCCTACAAAATCTTAACATGGCAATTATTTACGGACTGCATCCAGTTGCACCCCAAAAAGACAGGATCGAAAAGATTGCAAAAGCTCTTAAAGATGGAGCAGTGATGCTTTATCCCACAGATACAGTTTACGCGATCGGCTGCGATCTCAACTCTAAATCAGCCGTAGAACGAGTCAGGCGGATCAAGCAACTATCCAACGATAAGCCTTTAACGTTCCTGTGTTCCTCACTGTCAAATATCACCGAGTATGCGAGTGTCACCGATGAAGCATATCGAATTATCAAGCGGTTAATCCCCGGCCCCTACACATTTGTGCTACCAGCTACCAAGTTAGTGCCCAAATTGGTAATGAGTCCAAAACGCAAAACCACAGGTATTCGCGTTCCCGACCACCCGCTTTGTTTTACACTTGTGGAAGCCTTGGGAAATCCAATTATTTCCACCTCCGCTCACATTACCACTGATGAAGAAGGTGCAGCACCAGCGCCGTCTATAAAAGAAGAAAGCTTTGGCAAAGCTGAACTTTTTGATTGTTTTTTAAAGTTAGTAGATATCATTGTCGATGATGATTCCGATCCCGGTTATCAAATTTCTACTATTCTCGATTTAACAGCAACCGAACCAACTGTTGTTCGTCGCGGCTTGGGATGGGAAGCAGCCGCTGCTTGGGTAAAAGATTAAAATTTGAGGGGGCGGCTTAAGTGCAAAAGTCGCACAAAACCCGCCCCAAATTTTTAACTCATCCACTCGTGTGATATCGTTTCCGATTGCATCGGTATTGTTCAAATATTCAAATATTCAAATGTCCAAACAGTCAACAGCCAACTGTTATTTCTGATTGCATTGATTTTGTCCAAATGTCCAAATATTTAAACAGTCAACAGTCAACAGTCAACAGTCAACAATTATTTCTTAATTCAACCGGAATTGATATCAAGCCTCAACCTTAACTCCTTTCCAAAAAGCAACATATCCGGCAATATTTTTAGCAGCATCTTTTGGAGTAGGATAGTACCAAGCAGCATCCTTATTCACTTCCCCGCCGACTTCCACACTGTAGTAACTAGCAACACCTTTCCAACCGCAAGTAGTGTGAGTGCTGCTATCCTTGAAATACTCGCGGTTGATTGCATCCGCCGGGAAATAATAGTTGTTGTCTACAACTTCGCACTTATCGCTTTCTGCCAAAACGGCACCATTCCAAATTGCTTTCGGCATCGGTTTCTCTGGTTAAATTTAGATTCTCAAATATTGTAACTGTATTTGTGCTCAAAAGACCTAGAATAGGGTAGAAGTCAACAACCAATTACTACAAATGTCAGGGTCGAATCCGCCAACATCTCTCGCGCCCTCATCCCTCGAACAATCCCTCAAACATTTTTTTGGCTATGACTCTTTCCGCACCGGGCAGCGGGAAATTGTCGAAGCTGCTTTACAAAAACGCGATATGATGATTGTCATGCCGACTGGCGGTGGCAAGTCTTTGTGTTTTCAATTACCGGCTTTGTTGAAACCGGGACTGACTGTGGTTGTTTCGCCGCTGATTGCTCTGATGCAAGACCAGGTGGAAGCTTTGCAGGATAATGGCATTGGGGCGACTTTTCTTAACAGCACTTTGAGCGCGATGGAAACCCGATCGCGCCAAACAGCAATTCTCGAAGGTAAAATTAAATTGCTGTACGTTGCGCCCGAAAGATTGTTGGGTGAAAGATTTTTGCCGTTTTTGGATATAGTAGCAGAAAAGTTAGGAATTTCGGCATTTGCGATCGACGAAGCCCACTGCGTTTCAGAATGGGGACACGACTTTCGACCAGAATACAGGCAAATGCAGCGAGTGCGCGATCGCTACCCAAACATCCCCATTATGGGACTCACCGCCACCGCCACCGAGCGCGTCCGTGAAGACATCATCCAGCAGCTAAATCTGCGAAATCCCTACATCCACGTCGCCAGCTTCAACCGCCCCAATTTATACTACGAAGTTCGCCCCAAAACCAAACACAGTTTTGCCCAAGTTTTGCAAATCATCCAAAAAAAAGGCGGTTCAGGAATCATCTACTGTCTCAGCCGCAAAAAAGTTGACGAAGTTGCCTACAAATTGCAACAAAGCGGCATCCAAGCTTTACCCTATCACGCCGGCATGAGCGATAGCGATCGCACAACCAACCAAACCCGCTTCATTCGCGACGACGTACAAGTAATGGTAGCAACAGTCGCCTTCGGTATGGGAATCAACAAACCCGACGTGCGATTTGTAATTCACCACGACTTACCCAAAAATCTCGAAGGATACTATCAAGAATCAGGCCGCGCAGGGCGAGACAACGAACCATCCCATTGCACCTTATTTTTTGGATTCGGCGATGTCAAAACCATCGAATACATCATCGAGCAAAAACCAGACGAACAAGAACAAAGAATAGCCCGCCAACAGTTACGGCGAGTAATTAACTATGCAGAATCCAGCGAGTGCCGCCGCACAGTCCAATTAAATTATTTTGGCGATTCATTTCCCGGCAATTGTGGCAATTGCGACAACTGTTGCAACAAAAAACCAGTTGAAGATTGGACAATAGAAGCAATGAAATTTCTTTCCTGCATCGCGAGATGCCAAGAGAAATTCGGCATGAATCATATTATCGACGTACTGCGCGGCTCAAAAAATCAAAAAATATTGCAATACCAGCACCAGCAACTTTCTACTTACGGCATTGGCAAAGACAGAAGTGCAGAGGATTGGAAAAGATTGAGCCGTTCGCTGATCAATCAAGGTTTATTAGACGAAAAAACCGACGGTTTTCCCATCTTAAAACTCAACGAAAAAAGTTGGGAAATCATGAAACGCCAGCGCACCGTTGAAATTGCCATAGAAGCACAGCGAGAAGTACAGGGAAGAGTGCGGTCTTTGGCTGTAGAAGTCGAAGGTTTATTTGCCATACTTCGCACGCTGCGAAAACAAATTGCCGACGAACAATTTGTGCCACCTTACGTAGTTTTTGCCGATAGAAGCTTGCGAGACATGGCAGAAAAACGCCCGCAAAATCTCACCGAATTTGAGGATGTTTACGGCGTTGGTAGCAATAAACGAAATAAGTACGGCAAGGTTTTTTTAGAGGCAATTCACACTTTTTGCAAAGAACAAGGATTGTCCACAGGTGCTGCACCTTCTGATGTGGTTAATCCTCCCAATCTTGCTAATGTTCCGTCTTATTCGCAGATGCAAACCTGGGAATTGCACAAGCAAGGTGTGACTGTAGAAGTTATCGCCGAAATGCGGGGGATGAGCCAGAATACTATTGCGGGACATTTGGTAGAATTGATGGATACGGGCCGGGAAGTTGATATAAATTTGTTGGTGGAATCGGAACGCCAGCAGGCTATTATACACGCTATTGAAGTTATTGGAGATGAACGGTTGAGAGCGATTTATGATTTTTTACAAGAATGTTATACGTTTGAGGAGATTAAGTTTGTGCGGGCTTGGTGGCGGCAAAATTATGTTAGTTTTTAACCGCAGATGTTGGCTGATGGACGCTGACAATTAATGGATTGGAGGGGGAAATGAGCATCAATAAAGTAGATTTTTTTATATTTTATGAGAGTGGCTTTTTGAACTAATCTATTTTTCTGATTTTGCCTTACTGGTTGGGGTGTCTGGTGTTGGCAAAATTGAAGTGTTTAAGGGAATTTTGAGGTTGACAAAAATAGCGAATGGTGTTTTGTTAAATGGCTGAGGGCGGGATATTACATTTTCGACAATTGATGAGGATGTGGAGTACAAATGGCAAGGGAAGTTTGAAACAAAAAGTGACGCTGAGGGGAATTGTCGGATCTAAAATCCGGCTGAGGGTTATAAAGTTGTGTTTTCTAGTAAGGGTTATGATGAGGCACAGTATTGGCTTTTAGAGGATGATTATGAAGCCGTGGAAGGGCGGCGCAGAGTGTCGGAGTTGGTTTGAATGATACGGTTCCCAGAGGTCGCGCTTTTTGACAATTTGGGATGTAAGGGCGATCGCTAAACTTATCAGGTAATTATGGTAATCTAAAAGTTAGGTAACTAGGACTGACAAGAATGGAGGAATGTGACAACACAATTTTTCTGTCCATATCTCGATAGTGAGGTTGAACTCACTGAAGAGCGAGAACTACATATTGTCGAGACACATCCCGATTTGCTACAATCTTATCAGGAAAGAATTGCTAAAACTCTAGCTGATCCAGATGAGGTTCGATGTGATTTACGTTTCGGCAATACTCTTCTATTTTCACAGCAGTCTGGTAAGGGTCGCAAGGGTAGGTATGTTGTAGTAGCTGTTGTGAATGATACAGATCCCACACAGCGCTATTGGATCGTGACAGCTTACTTAACAAAAAATGTTACCCAAGGAGAGATAATATGGCAGAAAAATTAACTTTTAAATACGATGCTATTGGGGATATTTTGTACGTCAATAAATGTTCACCTTATGCAGAGCAAGAATCGCAAGAACTAGACTATGGAATTGTAGCTCGTCTCAATCCTGACACGGAGGAAATTGAAAATCTGGAAGTTATGTTTTTCTCAAAGCGGTTGCGAGAAAATAATGTATTTGAATTACCAATTGTCGGTGATTTACACTTGAGTTATCAGACTTAAAAAAGACTGCGTTACGTAATTATTCTGCACTGTTTGCTACAATTATTTAAGTCAGCTCTCAGAACTGCCATGACTCAAGCTACCTCAATCACAACTGAATATCAAATAACTGTAAGTTCTCCAGTCTGGCAAAGAGTTGAGCAAATTGCCGGAGAATTTAACTTGTCGGTTTCTGAACTATTGGAACAGATAGGCGAAGGTCAACTGAAAGTTGTTGCGGTTCCAGCTAATTCGGACAAACTTAGCGATCGAGATATTGCAAATGCTTTCATCTGGTTAGCCGCGCAAACTGATGTAGCAATCAACGTCTACAAGCTACAAAAACTCGTGTATTACGCTCAAGCTTGGTATTTAGGAGTTTACGGCAAGCCACTCTTTGATGCAGATTTTCAAGCCTGGATTCACGGGCCGGTGATTCCCGATTTATTAGAGAAGTATCAACGCGAATTTAGTTGGGAACAAATTACAGAGAAAATCGAACAACCGAAACTTCCCCAAAAAATTGGGCAATTTATCGAAGAAGTTGCTGAGGCATATTTTGAGTATGATGATGAAACTTTGGAACGAATGATTTGCAGTGAAATGCCTTGGCTAGAAGCGAGAGGGGATTTGCCGAGAGACGAATCTTGTCATGCGATTATTTCTCAAGAATCGATGAGAAAATATTATTCGGGCCGTGTCAAAGAAGAAACCTCAGTCTAAAATTGATTATGGCCCAGGCTATCGGGTTTATTTTGGACAAGTAGGGTTAACAGTTGTGTAGCTGCTATGTGGCGGTGATAAAAGCACTCAAGAACAAGATATTAGCCCAGCTAAAAAATACTGGAGAGATTATGAAAGAACACAAAGTGCCAAGAACTAGAAGCTACCACGAATACTTGATTTCTTCTTTAAAAACCCCTGAAAGGGTTGCTAGCTATATCGAGGTTATGTTGGAATTAGAGTCAGAAAAACCAGAACCGGAATTACTGCGAGCAGGACTTAAAGATGTGGTGGATGCTTATTTACAGATGAATAAGTTATCGACAGAAGCTAAACTTATATATGAGAAGCTCGATCGGATGTTGTCTGAGAATGGGGGCGAGGAAATTTATGCTTTGATAACTCTACTAGATAAACTGGGGTTGCAGTTAGCTGTCGCAGTAAAATAGGTAATTAATCAAGGAGTTAGGATCGATGGCACTTGGAAATTAGGTGAAATAAGGAAGGACGATCGCTCTTTTTCATAAAATAGGGAGAGAAAGGGCGATCACGCTTTTGCAGAAAATAGGGAGAGAAAGGGCGATCACTCAACTTTTTTAAACTACACATCATTAATTGAGCAAATTCCGTCTTCTATCCATCTGTTTATTTCATCTCTTAAATAATCAATAATGTCGATCAAAAGTTGTTGCATAGCTCCATTATTTCCTATTAAGTCATCTTTTTTGTCATCCCATTCCTCTTCAAGAATGTCGTGTACAAATTTTGAGTATCTTGGATGACTCCCTTTATGGAACGTAACTGACAGAAGGAAACGGTTAATATCAGTGTCGTGATCCTTATGAAAAAGGTGGTGGTTTATTGCTGCACGTGTCAAACTGCTATTTGCCCATACGTCAACTGGTATAACATGGTGCGCGACAAATCCTTTTTCTTTACTAGAAAATTTAGATCCCCGAGCAAGTTCTAGTTTAGACTCGTCAATTATTCCACCAGCCATCGTAAGTATAACAAGTAGTTCTTCAAATGTAACATCTAACTGAAGTATTTCGCCATCCTTCTTTGCCTTTTTATTTTGTAGAAGCAGCTTTTTTGTAGAGGGATCAAACTTTCCCCAATAATCTCCTGGCTCAATATTCAAAGAGTTTACCAGTGGCGAGCTAGATTTGATCGTAATATTATGAAAGTATCTTTTCATTGACATTAAGACACCTCAACTCCAAGTAACACCAAGATCAACATTAAAAGTTCCTCTATCTCATTATCATTAAAAAGATTTCGGAGACGCTTGTCATACTTTGAACGGTCAAATTTACGAATCTTACGGATAACTTCTTGCTGCTGAGGTTTTAATTTACCTTGCTGTTCTAGTTGATCCAATTGTTCGCCAAATTCATTCAGTAGTTCTTGAAGTGTCAGATTTTGAAAATTACTTCTATATTTATCAGGATCAAATTTTACCGGTCTTCGTTTAGAAGTAAAATCAGGAAGATTTGGAAGTTTAACCCCTCCAAGTGCAAAAGCAAATGCAATTACCCAAAATACCACTCCAAATGCGATTTTAAAACACAATTTCAGTATAAACCAAAGTACCTCCCAGATTCCAGAAAGCACTTTTGAAGTATTTTCATTACGATCTTCAGAGGATGATTTTATTTTCCCCATATTACTGTTAATTTTCCTGCTTTAAATAATAAAGTTGACGGACGAGAATGTTTAGACTCAAAAATTAATACCTTTTGATATGATATCATCTAACTTTATTTTATTTAACTAGCAAATAGTATACTTTAGTAGCCATTTTTACCTCAAAACATATTGAATTAAGTAGGATTTAGTTGCTAAAGTATCAAACAGTAGGATAGAGTAGGGAAATCATAGGCAAAACCCCACCCCCT
Source organism: Microcoleus sp. CZ3-B2 (assembly GCF_036705055.1). NCBI lineage: Bacteria > Bacillati > Cyanobacteriota > Cyanophyceae > Oscillatoriales > Microcoleaceae > Microcoleus > Microcoleus sp. CZ3-B2. The sequence goes on from NZ_JAUBTN010000053.1 coordinate 26,970, forward strand.
ACTCGATATATGGACGTTCAAGAAGTTTTAGAATGCGCTGACAATCTTGTATTCACCAAAACGCAAAAACACCTAGACCATCTTCAAGAAGCTATATTGCGCGGTACTTGGCAACGCCAGAAATACCCTGAAATTGCCAAAAGCTGCCACCGTAGCGAAGCTCATGTCAAAAAAGTAGCCTCAAAATTATGGAAGCTTTTATCAGAAACATTAGGTGAAGACATCAATCAATCTAACTTTCGCCCAACTGTAGAGAGATGGCAATTCTCGAATTTCTCCATTACTGGGAATGGCTGTGTGCAGATAGGTAAAGTCTCCACAGATGGTTCCCTCTCTTTCACAGTCCCCGAACCAACACATAAAAACGAGGATATATCAAATAAACCAACAGAAAACGCTAAACTTACAGTATCTCAAGACTTATCCGACGCACCAGAACCCAACCTATTCTATAACCGCACATCCGAACTCACCACCCTCGAAAACTGGATTTTAGGCCGCACCCGCCTCATCACCATATACGGCTTATCCGGTATTGGCAAAACCGCCCTAACACTCCAACTAATCCCACAAATTCAACACGAATTCGATCGCATAATCTGGCGAAGTCTCCGCGACGCGCCACCGCTGGCTTCACTCCAAACCGACTTAATTAAATTCTGTTGGGGCGGTGCCACCGTGCCCGCGCCCTATCCCGAAGAAAGGGCAACCACAGGGAGATTACCCCTACTAGAATATTTACGATCGCACCGCTGTCTCCTAATCCTCGATGATATCCAAACCATCTTCAGCAGCCAACAACTCGCAGGAAATTACCAACCAGGCTATGAAAATTACGGCCCATTCTTCAAACAAATAGCAGAATTATCCCACAACAGTTGTTTAATCCTCCTGAGTTGGGAAAAGCCCAGAGAAATCGCCGCAGTAGAAGGTGAAAACCGCCCCTGCAAATCTCTGCAACTCAACGCTTTAGGCCCGGAAGCACAGGAAATATTCAGAGAAAAAGGATTAGCAGAACCGGAAAAATGGTCACAACTAATCGACCTTTACCGAGGCAATCCCTTATGGTTAAATATAATTGCCACATTAATTCAAGACTTGTTCGGCGGCAGCGTTTCCGAATTCCTCTCCTATGATACCCTATTTTTAGGTGACTTAGAATCACTATTGCAGCAGCAGTGCGATCGCCTAACCGCATCCGAACAACAAGTGATTTATTGGCTAGCAAGTGCGATCGAACCAGCAGACATCTCAAAAAAGCCAGACAACCTGCAACTATCACCGCCAGAACTCTTGAAAGTCATGCAATCTTTAGGACGACGGTCATTAGTTGAAACAGTCAAGCAAAACGGGCGATCGCACTTCACGATCGAACCAGCAATCAGAGAGTACATAACAAACAAGAAATGAAAATCGCCACCTGGAACGTCAACTCAATTCGCACCCGCATCGAACACGTTACTAACTGGTTGCAAACCAACCAAATAGACATTCTCTGCTTGCAAGAAACCAAAGTCACAGACAAAGACTTCCCCCTAGAGCCCTTCACCAACCTCGGCTACAACTGTTACATTTCCGGCCAAAAATCCTACAACGGCGTAGCTATTTTTAGCCGATCGCCCATGTCACAAATCAGCACCGGATTTTCCCCCCTTCTCGACACCGAAACCGTCGGCAGCTTCGACGAACAAAAACGCCTCATAGCCGGGGTTATCGACGATATTTGCATCATCTCAGTCTACGTTCCCAACGGTTCCGAAGTCGGTAGCGAGAAATATGAGTACAAACTGCATTGGCTCAAACTGCTGCAAGAATACCTCAAAATAGCACTAGACAAATCGCCCAACCTGTGCATTTGCGGCGACTTCAATATCGTACCGGACGATCGAGATATTCACAATCCCAAAGCTGCTGCAAACTCAGTTGGCCTATCAGTAGCCGAACGCCAAGCATTAACAGAAATCATCGAATTAGGATTAAACGACCCCTTCCGCAAATTCACCTCAGAAGGCGGCCATTATAGCTGGTGGGACTATCGCGCCGCCGCATTTCCCCGCAACAACGGTTGGAGAATCGACCACCATTATCTCAGCCATTCCCTGTACGAAAAAGCAAAAAACTGTACAATAGACATTGCTCCCAGAAAATTAATCAAACCCAGCGACCACACCCCCGTAATTGTCGAAATTTGAATTGTGAGTTATAAATAAGATTAAGGCAAAATAAACCCGGTTTCTACGATAAATCCTAGGTTTAACAACCAGAAATTTAAGAAACCGGGTTTATTTCTATAATCCTAAGCGATCCTTGGCAAAATAAACCCGGTTTCTACGATAAATCTTAGGTTTAGCAACTAGAAAATCAAGCAACCGAGTTTCTAAAACCCCTTGCAGAAAATTGCTCATTCCATCCGTTACATCCGTTACAAAATCCGCTGCCGAACTTCCTTCTCCCATAACAATAAACCCCAAAAAATTATGTTCTTAGTAACCGGAGCAACAGGCGCCCTAGGCCGCCGAATAGTACGAGAAATCAGACAGCAAGACAAGCCTGTCCGCGCCTTTGTTCGCCTCGCCTCTCGCTACTCGGAACTAGAAAATCGAGGAGCAGATATTTTTATCGGCGACTTGAAACAAGACAAAGATATTAAAAAAGCCTGCCAAGGAGTCCAGTACATCATCAGCACCCACGGCACCGGCGGCGACGTTCAAGCAGTACACTACCGCGCCAACATAGAACTTATCGACTGCGCCAAAGAAGCCGGAGTTGAGCATTTTGTCTTTATTTCTGTACTGGGAGTCGATCGCGGATACGAAGATTCCGCAGTATTCAAAGCCAAACGAGAAGTCGAAAAATACCTGCAAAACAGCGGATTAAACTATACCATTTTGCGGCCCGCCGGTTTTGCTTCCAGCCTGCTGCCACTCGCCGAAAGATTTCGAGAAACCGGACTTTACCTGCTGATTGGCGACGCCAAAAACCGCACCTCAGTTGTCAGTACCGACGACTTAGCAAAAATTGCCGTAAACTCGGCAACAGTCGAAGGCGCGCGCAACCAAATTTTAGCAGTCGGCGGCCCCGATGTTCTGAGCAGAGACGACATTGCCCGGATTTTCGGACGCTTGTTCAATCGTGAACCTGTGGTAATTAATCCCCCCTTGGTTGTGTTTGACGGCTTGCGAAATGTCTTGGGTTTGTTGAATCCTCAAGCTCAAAAAAGCTTAGGAACTTTGCGGGTATTGTTGGGTAACGAGTTTTTCTGCACTCCCGAAGAAGTGCAAAATTTGGAGTCTATCTACAACATGAGAATGGAATCCCTAGAAAGCTTTTTGCGGCGCAATTTAAGCGTTTAATATTTTCTAATTTTCTGGCTTTCTCGTTACCAGGCTCTGCCTGATAATGAATATCTAGAGGCTCTGTTTGGAAATTTGATCGTTTTGCTGGAGACCGATCCAGATGCTCTGCCGGGGTACCAATAAGCCATAGAATACCATTTTAAACGGACAGAGAAACAGGTTCAGCACCACCAATATATTTGGTAACTGCGATGGGTGGAGAACAAGGCTTAGCAATCAAAAAACCTTGAACAAAATCTGCTCCCCGCTGTCGCACCCACTCTAACTCCTCCACAGTTTCCACACCTTCAGCAACAGTTTTAATCTGTAATTGAGCGGCAACTTCTAACATTTTTTCAGTAATTAGTGCCTTATAAAAATCTTGATGAACGTTGCGAATTAATTGCATATCCAACTTTAGAAAATCCGGTCGCAACTGGTGCATCAAATTTAAATTAGAAGAACCGCTACCAAAATCGTCCAAGGCAATTAAAAATCCCGCTTCTCGGTAAAAACTCAGAATTTTAATCAAGTGATCCATATCGGGAGGGTGCTGAGATTCCGCTACTTCAAAAACAATATTGCTGTGAGGAATTCCCGATTCATCAATAGCCTGCACCGTCATTCGCAGGCACGTAGCGGGATCGTAAACAGCAGTCGGAGAGAAATTAATAAAAAGTAGTTCTTCGATCTCGTGTACCTTGGCTTCGCGAATAGCGCGTGTCCGGGCTAAAGCATCTAGTTGAAAAATTATACCTGCTGATTCAGCTTGACCAAAAATCCGACCTGGAGGAATTAAGTTTCCTTGCTCGTCAATACCTCGGAGTAGCGCTTCGTGGGCAAAAATCTTAGAAGTATCTGAGGTATAAACAATGGGCTGAAAATGTGTAGTAATGCGTTCTTCGTACAATAAATCTAACAGCCAATCAGAATTGCTGAAGTTAATAAAAGAGTCTAAGGAAGTGCTGCGATAAAAATCGCTAAATTGTGGCTGCTCAACTTCCCGCATCCACAAAACTTTTGTTTCTTTCAATTCTTGATTTGTCAACACCGAGGCTGCTAGGGCGCTAAAGTTTTCTTTTGCTATTCCCTCCAGGGTAATGTACAAACACTTGCTCTCCTCTAAAAGCTGGAATTCAAGTTTTGTCTCCCTCAGTGCAGAAATAACCTTGCTCAGCGTGTGCGACACTGGAAACCACAGGTATAAGCCTCCGCGACCCTCTATTTTTTGGGGTACTGTTTCGCAGCGAGAACAGGAGCCGAAGGCTTTGCCACTTCTTTGCACTAGAATATCCTCCGATTTTTGGATAAATTTCACAATTAATATAATATTGGTTACAATTGTAAGCCTATTCAGCTATTAATATATCTACCTCAAGGTGTAAATATTGATTAAGAAATCGTTAAGAATTACTCTGGCAGTGTTTTTACTTGCCTCTGGTTTCAAACCTTGGTAAAATTTCTCAGCATCGATCGAGTACATACAATCAAACACAGTCTCGAATCTCAACAAAGAGAGAATATTCAGACTTGCTCTCTACTGTCTACTGCTGCTCTGATTCTTGACACATTATTCTCTACATTGCTTGGCAAAAATAACCGTTACAGTTGATTTTTAGAGTCAAGAGGGATGAACAGCCCGATCGACAATTTCAGCTCACTACAAGTATAGACAGCCGGACGATCGCCCGAAACAAACTTACTGGCTGCAGAATATCAAATTTAATTTTAAAATCGGGATGACAGGATTTGAACCTGCGACCCCCTCGTCCCGAACGAGGTGCGCTACCAAGCTGCGCTACATCCCGAATTTAGTCACTATATTTTACGATATCACATTCAATTCCAAATTCACCAAGCTCGTATATAATGATTTGTAAAACACTACTCAGGCGGAGACAGGCGTGACAGTTAAGCCCCAGTGGTTGCGAGTTAAAGCCCCCCAGTGGGAGCGCGTCGGCAACGTCAAAGAAATTTTGCGGGATTTATCCCTGAATACGGTTTGCGAAGAGGCGTCGTGCCCCAACATTGGGGAATGCTTCAACGCGGGTACTGCGACATTTTTGATTATGGGCCCGGCTTGCACCCGCGCCTGTCCTTACTGCGATATCGATTTTGAGAAAAAGCCCCAAGCTTTAGATCCGACGGAACCCGAAAGATTGGCGCAAGCTGTGCAGCGGCTAAAACTGAATCACGTTGTGATTACTTCTGTAAACCGGGACGATTTGCCGGATGGGGGCGCGTCTGTGTTTGTCGAGTGCATTCAAGCGGTGCGATCGACAATGCCCGATACAACCATAGAAGTTTTGATTCCCGACTTGTGCGGCAATTGGCAAGCTTTAGAAATTATTCTCGCAGCCCGCCCCGATGTACTCAACCACAATACCGAAACTGTAAAGCGACTTTACCGGAAAGTGCGGCCGCAAGGAAAGTACGATCGCACGCTGGAACTTTTACAGCGCAGCCGCCAAATCGCACCGGGGGTTTACACCAAATCCGGCATCATGGTGGGACTGGGAGAAACAGACAGCGAAATTCGGGAGGCGATGCAGGACTTGCGGGCTGTCGGCTGCGATATTTTGACAGTTGGACAGTACCTGCAACCGACTCAAAAGCACTTGAATGTAGAAAGTTTTGTGCCGCCCGAACAGTTTGATGCTTGGAGAGAGTTTGGCGAATCTTTGGGATTCTTGCAAGTTGTTGCTTCTCCCTTAACTCGCAGTTCGTATCACGCCGAACAGGTGAGGGAATTGATGAAACTTTACCCGCGCTAGCAATTTAAACTCGCGGTGCACTGGCGATCGATCGGGCGCTAGCTCATATCATGTGCGATCGATTACCATCAAAAAAGGGTTTGTAGTGCGGACTAAATTCCGCAGTCTGAGAACAAACTGAAGTCCGCACGCGCGCTCCAAGAGTGCGTGCGGTTAATCTAGCGCACGCCGTATCAAACCCGATCGACCTCCGGTAACAGCAGGAACAACCAGCCCTTTCCGTCCAAGCGCGAGTGCAAAAAACTCGGTTTCCGATGCCGTTTCTCTTGGGTGAGGTTGAACCAGAAGCCACAGCCAACACCAAAATAATTATCGGCTGCTGTTTCCTCAAAAAAAGCGATTCCGGCAAAAAACCTCGATCGATCGAGTTTTTTCCTCAAATTATCAGTTTAAATCCTAAATTTTTGTCGGGAAACCCGGTTTTTTCGTCAGTCGCAACTCGGTATTGAAAATAAGATCAACTCTGAACCTCATATTCTGCAAGAGATTAAACTTCCATCCACAGCAGGTATTTAGTCGATCGCGCCGAGTTATATAAAGTTTTATTAAAAAAATCCTTAATTTTCCGAAGTGATCGGGAACCAGGTTATTGGTGATGAAGATTAACTTAACTTCTGACGAACGTCACTTGTTTTTAGCCTGTCACTATCTATACTAGCTATACAAACAAAGAAGTACAACGCACTTTTCTGGCCTTCAACCTGTTACATCAGAAAGTTCTTAGGGTTTTCCTGAATCTTTGTAAAAGAAGTGGGGCTGCCAAAGTTCGATCGAACAACAGCAAAAAAAGTCACGAAAGTTAGTAAAGAAACAAACAGCGGTGATGGTTCGTCTTAATAAAGCGGGCCTCATAATTATAAATAACCGCTAAGCGTAGCATCTTTTCACCCGGAGCAACTGAGAAAATCACTATGCCAGCCACCTCTTTTTACGCTGAAGCTGAATTCGACGAACAACTGCAAGTCAATCCATTGCAAGATGTAGATGTGTTGGATGAAGATGCTGAAGAAGCTGGGGACGAACTCATCGACCAACGCGCAGCAGAGATTGAGGATGCAGAGACAGCATCCAAATTGCAAAAAAATGCCAGCCGCCGCACTACGGATTTAGTGCGCCTTTACTTACAAGAAATCGGTCGCGTTCGTCTCTTAGGTAGAGACGAAGAAGTGTCAGAAGCTCAAAAAGTTCAGCGCTATATCAAACTACTGGAATTACGCAGTACCGTCGCCTCTCAGGAAGAAGGGCTAATTGGGCGCTTCGTTCATGTAATAGAGGTGCGCGATCGCCTGTCCGCACAGTTGGGACACAAGCCTTCCCTGGAACGCTGGGCATTAACAGCAGGTGTAGGCGACGTGCCAGAACTAAAACGAATTATGTCCGAAGGCAAGCGGCATTGGGCAGAATTAGCAGAGATGACTGTCGAGGAGATAGAAAGAATTCAAGCTGAAGGCATCGAAGCAAAAGACCACATGATTAAGGCGAACCTGCGCCTAGTTGTTTCGGTAGCGAAAAAATATCAAAATCGCGGTTTAGAGTTGCTAGATTTAATACAAGAAGGTACTCTCGGATTGGAGCGAGCCGTCGAAAAATTCGACCCGACGCGGGGCTATCGGTTTAGCACCTATGCCTACTGGTGGATTCGGCAGGGAATTACGCGGGCGATAGCTACTCAAAGCCGCACCATCCGCCTCCCCGTTCACATCACCGAAAAACTTAACAAAATCAAAAAAGCCCAGCGCAAAATTTCTCAAGAAAAAGGTCGGACAGCTACCATCGAAGATATCGCGATCGAGCTGGAAATGACACCATCCCAAGTCCGAGAAGTTTTGTTGCGAGTCCCGCGCTCTGTTTCTCTGGAAACTAAAGTGGGCAACGAAAAAGATACAGAATTGGGCGACTTGCTCGAAACCGACAGCATCTCCCCAGAAGAAATGCTGATGCGAGAAGCTCTGCACCGCGACTTGCAGCAACTTTTGGCAGATTTGACCAGCCGCGAACGAGATGTAATTCTGATGCGCTTTGGTTTGGGCGACGGACACCCCTACTCTCTGGCAGAAATCGGTCGTGCTCTCGACTTGTCCCGCGAGCGAGTCCGTCAAATAGAAGCTAAAGCGTTGCAAAAACTCCGTCAACCAAAGCGCCGCAACCGCGTCCGTGACTATCTGGAGTCTCTCAATTAAATTAATGGGCGTGCATCTACTGTCGGTTTCTGAATCTAGATAGAAGACGGAAAGCAGAAGTATTGATTTCTACTTCTCAAGGATTTCTATGTCTTCTGTCTGGGGCTTTCGGGCCTATTTGCCATCGAAAAATATCAAAAAATAAATTTTTTCCTCAACCTTTTTTCAATAAGCTCCGATATTTGCACAATATCTCGATCGTTGTGTATGATTGTCAATAGGCAGACTTTCTTGAGAGGGTCATAATGGCACTTTACACCGCGTCTTCATTCAAATCCGAACTCAATGACAAAGGCTGGCGGATGACTCCCCAACGGGAAACCATCTTGCACGTTTTTCAAAACCTCCCCAAAGGCAATCACCTGAGTGCCGAGGATTTGTACACTTTGTTAAAAAATCGCGGAGAAAACATTAGCTTGTCCACCATTTACCGAACTTTAAAGTTAATGGCAAGGATGAGCCTACTCCGGGAACTCGAACTAGCAGAAGGTCACAAACATTATGAAATAAATCAGCCTTATCCGCACCACCACCACCACTTAGTCTGCGTTCAGTGCAACAGAACGATCGAATTTAACAACGATTCGATTTTGAAAACAGGTATGAAGCAAGCTGAAAAGTCTGGATTGCACCTGCTAGACTGCCAGCTAACTATTCATACGGTGTGTCACGAAGCTTTGCGGATGGGATGGCCGTCTTTGGTTTCGAGCAATTGGTCTTGTCCGAAGTCGATCGCCGAAAACGGCCACAACGTTCTGGAGTCAATCGAGTGAAGGTACACTATTTTCGCGTTTCAAGTACAGATTGTTACAATAATTAACAAAAAAACGGCGCAAGTGCGATCGCAGTTACGCCGAAACCGGTTTTTTAAGGAAAATACATCATTTGACGAATGACTCGGAAGTTAGAAACCCGATTTGTTTGATGTAGCGCCCGCAAGTCCCTAAAAAGTTTGTCAACAAATCGTCACTGCTAACGCCGTAACTGCGCTGATCTCGATCGAGGGCATATCTCGTCTGAGCATCCAAAACTCCGCTGACGGAACCCCTGTAAAAGCCGAAGTCTTGCAGTCGCCTTTGTCAGTATTAAATGCTCGATCGACGAGAATTAACAGTGCTGCTAATCGGAACAGCAGGAACAGGCAACCTCCGAGCCAATCTGTTTTGAATTTCGGTCAAAGTTGCCGGAGTGGCAATACCCGTCGCCGGAGACAAATTGCGTTCCTGCTGAAACGACAGCACCGCCCATTCAGTCTCGGCTCCAAATACTCCGTTCATCGGGCCGGGATTTTTGCCAAGACTTCTGAGCGCTGATTGAAGCTGTAGCACCGCAGGCCCTCTATCACCCCGCCGGATACCCCTTGCGACTGGCTGCTGCGCCTTTGCTGCCTGCCTGTGGCCTAGTCGCAAAGCCGATCGAGTGCTGCGATCCACCCGACCAGTCCCGAACATCCCGCTATCTTTCTGAAACCGGATCAAAGCTATCTGAGTTGGTCGATCGAACCAACCGTGAATCTGGCTCCTGTAATAACCCAATTGTTGCAGCCGCCGCTGCACAAATTCAACTTCTCGGCCTGTGTCGCCCAACTCCAGAAAATCTCCAGCATTACTCTGCTCGTCATTTTCTCCAGGATATAAGGTAATTTGATTAGACCTCATCTCGGCATCGATAGCAGTCAAAGTTGCCGTGTCAGCGCAGCCGTCAGAAACCAAATTATAATCTTGCTGAAAACGAGTCACAGCGTAAAGAGTGCGCTCGCGAAACTTGCCGTCAACGTCGCCTTCAAAATAACCCAAAGCTTTTAACTGCCGCTGGATCAAGTCTACCGTCGCCCCTCTGTCCCCGAAGCGCAGCCCCTTGCAACCGCCATTTCCCGAAATATTCCCCCCAGGCGTAGCGGGCGGAATCGGCCCGATGGAGCCAAACAGCAAAGCTAAAGTTTGCCGGTCAGCAACTCCAGTCACCTGCAGCCCATTAATTCGCTGGAAATATCTCACCGCACGGACAGTAACTTCGCGAAAATTTCCTGTGGGATGAGCGTTGAAGTAGCCTAGCTGCTGCAACCTGCGCTGGAGGGCCGAAACCTCTGCACCGGTGTCTCCAAAACTGAGTTCGGTATAGCTATAGTTTGTATAAGTAGTTTTAAAAGGTCGATCGTCCTGGGCTAAACTGTTGAGAGCGATCGCCGTAGCTCGATCGGGCCGGCCAGTCAGCGACAATTGATAGTCTCGTTGAAAGTTAGTCAGAGCTTGTCTAGTTACCGGGCCTAGCTGACCGGTGGAAGATCGGGGAAAATAACCGAGATCCCGCAACCGGTCTTGAACAGAGCGCACATCTGGACTAACAGGATCTATTTGAGCAAAAGCCGAACCGGCCGCGCTCAAAACCGACAGCATCAAGGCCAGAGACAGCAAACGGACATAAGTATGAGTCGATCGGTTTTGCCACTTGGGCCCATCAACAATTTTCGACTCTGCGGGTGCTTCGCAAACAAGAGCAAGTTCGAGGTAGGCGAGGGATTCCATAAATTTTTACTGTTAAATTGTGGCTGTGGTGTACGAGCAAACTCAAACTGAGCTTTGGATTGCTCCGATTCTATCAAGACTGAGTTTTACCTGTTCGCGCGAAGCAACCCTGTTTGTCTAAAAAAATTGCCTTCAAAAATAATTACAGGTAACAACCAAGATAGCATCGCTGTTTGTACTGACGCGAGTGTCAGGCAAAAAGTTTGCAGCCACATCTTAACCTCGATCGCCAAAAATGATAAATTTTTGGGTCAGTCCTGACATACTGCCAAGAATACGGTTTATGCCTCTATCACCGATTGGATTGACAGCACAGGCGCGGTTAAGGTTCGTAGTGCTCTCCTTGCATACGCTCCATGAAAACAAACTAAAGTCCGCACTACGAAAAGTTTGTCTTGCGGTCATCGACCGGAAACGATGTTATGGGTATTTTTGACTAAATTTTTATTTTGGCTTGAGAAAAATATTATTTATTGAAGAATCGATCCAATATCCCACCCTTGCTGGTTGCAAATAGGGGTGGGATATTGGATCGAGTTTGATCTATTACAATCACAAAAACCAAATCAAAGGGACACAATATTATTGGTTAAATGTTCGTCTTAAAAATGGGACATTAACTTAAATTAAGCCGAACCGATCGCAAATCAAAGCTACTCCCGCCGCAAAAACAGTAATTGCCAAAGCTACCAGCGGGTTTTGGCCTCTGCTGACTGCAAAAGAAGTGACCACCCCAGCTCCTAATGCCGCAGTTACAGCAGCAGTCGCCAAATCTCGATCGGGACGTTTGTCGTACATATCTTTTATTTTTGGTAGCTATTAAGCTGAAAAGTTACCTCTTGGGATCAAAGCTATCACTGTTGCTTCTGCCTAGGTCACAAATCCCTCAGTTTCGCAACTAAGCTTAAAATTTTGCTAAGTTTCTTAACATACTCTAATTAATTAGATAGCTTTTACTTATACAAAGCCTGGTCTGGGGGTGGGATTTTTGGTTAAAAAACCTTTGCACTGCTTGGCTTTAATGTCCAATTGCTGATTTTGCTCGGACTCGCACCCACAGTCTCAGAGTCTCTGATTGCCATCCCAAATATTGCAAATAAAATTTACTTGACTTTTATCAATAAATGTGATATTAAATTTTAAAATCGGAGATTAAGATTAGACTTCTTGCGTAGATTTTCGCTCTCGGAAACCCCAGCTATCAGGCCGATCGACGCTTTCTTAAGGCTGGTAATTTCCCGATCGCGGATCAGGGTTGTCGTGCAGGACTTGAGATCGGCTATTGTCCTATTCACCTTCGACTTTTGCAGTATTGCCGCCCTTTACCCAACCTTCCCGATTGCCATCCTCAACCCGAATTCGCTGCCACTCTTTGTCCGGGGAATCTTCTAAAACTACGACTTTTTCGTTGTAACCGACACCGCCAATCCGGTTTGAGTCTCTGCTCCCACTGTCTCGGAGAATTAAGCCGATCGGCTGAGTCACTAAAGCTCGGTAAGCTCCCGGTTCTAAGGGTTTCGGAGACTGCTCATCGCTAGATGTAGAAACAGGGCTAGCTTGCGCTGTAGACTTGGGTTTTGCGCCGGCAACCTGAACTGCTGTTTTGTCGTTGGAAAACATCGGTTTTTCGGGCACAGTAGTTAGCTTAGCGGCAAAGTAAAGTGCAGCCGCCACGCTAGCGCCTGCCATGAGGACGATCGCTAGCAGAAAACCCACTAAAAACTTGAAAACGCTATATATACTGTTCATATGAAAAAGGAAGAAGGAAGAAGGAAGAAGGAAGAAGTCATTAGTCAGTAGTCAGTAGTCAGTAGTCAGTAGTCAGTAGTCATCAGGAAGACGGAATCGGGAATCGGGAATCGGGAATCGGGAATGGAGGAGTCTGGAATGGAGGAATCGGGAATGGGCGGGATAGACTTTGGGAGCTAAGTTTTAGCTGCGGGTAAATGCCGAATACTGACTATCTGCACAATGTCTTCGAGCGACTATCCCTGAATCCGGCGGCTCAGACTGCCGTATCTAGAAGCAAGGCGAGCTTTCCCAGCAGCGGCCCAATCTTGTAAAAATTGGATTTGCTCGCTCGCCGTTCTGGCTAAGGGTACCATCTGACTGGCTGATTCTAAAATATCATCTGTGGTAAAGTCTCGATTTTGGCTAAACCCAATGTGCATGGCTTCAATCAAAGTTTGCTCGATTTCGGCACCCGAAAAATCGGGAGTTTCGTAAGCCAAGCGCTCTAAGTCGTAATTTTTGATACTGTGCGATCGCAACCGCAATAAATGTACCTCAAAAATTGCCCGCCGTTCCTCCTGACTGGGCAAACCTACAAAAAATATTTCGTCAAACCTGCCTTTTCTGAGCATTTCCGGCGGCAAAGACTGGATGTTGTTCGCCGTAGCGACTACAAAAACCGGTGAAGTTTTTTCTGCCAGCCAAGTAATAAAAGTCCCGAACACGCGGCTGGTTGTCCCGGAATCGCCTTTACCGTCCAATCCCGAAAAAGCTTTATCAATCTCATCAATCCACAGCACGCAAGGGGCCAAGGCTTCCGCTAGCTGAATCATTTGTCTGGTGCGCGATTCCGATTCGCCGACTAATCCGGCAAATAAGCGCCCGACATCCAATCGCAGCAAGGGTAAATGCCAGTGGTGGGCGATCGCCTTTGCAGTTAAGGATTTGCCTGTTCCTTGAATTCCGACTAACAACAGGCCTCTGGGATGCGGCAAACCGTATTGGCGGGCTCGTTCGGAAAAAGCACCGCCGCGCCGCAGCAGCCATTCTTTGAGATTGTCCAAACCGCCGATATCGGAGATGTTTTCGCGGGCTGGGTAAAAATCGAGAATTTGAGTTTGGCGGATTGTTTGGCGCTTTTCTTCTAAAATCAGTTCCGCGTCGTCTGGGTGCAGTTCGCCTCTGGTGGCGATCGCCTTTGCCAAAACTCGCCGGATTCGTTCGATCGACAGACCTTGACAGGAGCGCACTGTTTCGTCCAGCAAACGCCCTTCTATGGCTTGTCCGGTAGACCCTAACAGTCTTTCCACCTCAATTTTTATTTCCGCCGCCGCAGGCAGGGGAAACTCCAAAACTGTGATTACTTCGCTGAGGTCTTCGGGGATCGAAGTTATTGGAGAGACGATGACAATATTTTTGGGCATCGATTTGAGGAGTTTCGCCAAATTCCGCAGCTTGCGGGAAATTGAAACATCTTCTAAAAACCGCTGAAAGTCTCGCAAAATAAAGATGGCCGGCGCGGATGCGGGCAATTTTTCGAGAAATTCTAAAGCTTGCAGCGGGTTGCGCTTGCCAAAACCGGCATCGTTGGGATTTCCTTGGTAGCCGTCAACAAAATCCCAGATGTAGACTGCACGAGAACCCTGTTTTTTGGCGCATTGGGCGATCGCTGCTTCGACGCGCTCTTCTTCCCGTGTGGGAATGTAAATTAGGGGGTAGCGCGATCGTAGCAGCAGTTCAAACTCGTCGCTAAAAATAGTCATTAGTTATTAGTTATTTGTTATTTGTTATTTGTTATTTGTTATTTGTTATTTGTTGTCCGGTAGATTGACCTAGTAAAATTGGAGTTGTGTGGACTTTAGAATACAAAACAATGCGGAATAAAGTCCACACTACGAACCGTTTTTGTTATTGTAATCGACCGGGTACGATATCATTAGTCATTGGTGGCTAGTTGGTGTTATTTTTTTGAACTCGTTATTCCACAGTTCTTAGTGGTTAGCTAGGGAAGCATTTGTTTCGGAGAGTAAAAATATTTTTTGTTTGAGTGCGAGCTAGGACGATCGCACTCACGTGTAAAAGCAAAACTCAAATCCTTCATTAGCTAATGACTAATGACTAATGACTAATGACTAATGACTAATGACTAATGACTAATGACTAATGACTAATGACTAATGA
>NZ_JAUBTN010000054.1:0-8567 GCF_036705055.1 Microcoleus sp. CZ3-B2
AGTCATTAGTCATTAGTCATTAGTCATTAGTCATTAGTCATTAGTCATTAGTCATTAGTCATTAGTCATTAGTCATTTTACCCGAAGAGCGAAGTCGAAGGGTAGTCATCAGTCATCAGTCATCAGTCATTAGTGCTGTCGCCTCCGAGCTTTCCGTACAACGTCATCAGTCCGAGGGAAGATTTGGCTCGTTACCAGGCTCTGCCTGGTAATGCAGGTGCGGAGGCTCTGCCTCTCTTTATCCCTCAGCTTCTGGAGAGAGGAGTGTGGCAGATTTAATTTATTAAATTTTAGTTTCTTAGAGAACAAATCAAAAATTTCAAGTCTCAAATCGAATCACTTGCCAAAAATTATTTTCCCTAGGGTTTCCGGCAAGTGAGTTATATGTTGGAAAAGTTGATTTGGCCCGATGCCAAACAATAACTGCATCACCAGCACAATTGCTGCTAAAGCAATCGCTGTGCCGATGCTAGCTTTCAATACTTTAAAAGCCCAATTAAATACTAGCCAAGATACAAGCAAGGAAGCAATTAAAATGATTAATTCTATGGGCATATAACATTTTTAACTCTAATTTTAAATTTAAGCAATACTGCCGCGTTTCCGGGTTTCCTTGTAAGAAATTCCGACATTTTTTAAGCCTGCTTTAATCATTTGCTGCTCTAACAAAGCGAAAAAGCGAGTTCGATCGCCCCCAGTGACAACTGCTTGGTTGTGAGCTTCTGCCAGCGTCACGGGATAGCCACCGCCTTTGTGTACTTGAGCCAGCATCATTCCTAGGGTTAAATCTAGCTGTGCTGCATCTTGTGCTACCCATTCCGGCACTTCTATTCTAGCAATTTCTGTGCCGACGTGAACGTAACAAAAATAGACGGTATTCAGGCCGTATAAATCTAAAATTCGAGCTTGGGATTTCCACAAGGGGCTTCTTTGTCCGGGCGAGAGGACTGTTGCCCACAAAATGGCATCGCGCAAGGGTTCAAATACTTGACAAGGTGCTTTTTCGGCGAAAGAAATTGTGGCGGCAAATCCGACGTTCGGGCAGTTTGTCATGCAGTCTGGTACTTCGTGGGTGCAAGCTTGAAAGCGCAAAAAAGATAAGGTTTCGCTACTGCGAGAAGCGCTTAAGTATCCTAATAGGGGAATTTTTGCTAAGCGCAATTTGTCCCAAGCTTCTAAAATTGGCTGCAAAATTAGATCGCGGGCTTCGCTGGGTAACTGTTCCAAAAACCAATAAATCAGGGAACCGTCTACCATTGCTAAAGCTGGCGCGGGCAATTTGTTATTATTAACTTTTGCCCAATCGCAGCCCATTTCTGCCAAAGCAATTGCTTCGGAAACTGCACGCCGGTATCCCATCCATTCTTCGGTTCTAATTCCCCACTGTCGCGAAGCATACAAGTCTTCGGGTTTGTAGAAAACCTCGGGCACGCTATCTAAAACTGGGTGGCGGCTTTGGCCGTAGTGCAGCATGACTGTGCCGATGTTGAGCAGGTAGCAGTAGGCGATTTCGTGATGGTTGGGCGATATTTGCGAGCCGTCTGTGGCAAAGACTGTGTGAGCGGCGGGGGGTGCGGTGATGTAGGTGCGATCGCCCAAAGGCTCGATCGGAGTTGCAGCATTGAATAAAGTGCGATCGCGCCAACTTTCTTGCAATTCCACCAAATTGTCCTGTCCCGTTGCGGCCTTTGCTAGTAAATTCTGAGCCACTTCCAAACGTTGGCGAGCCGCAGCCGCTTCCACATTCAAATGTTGGCTCATTCCGTGCATTGCCTTAGCCGCTTTAGTTAAATCGAGCATTAGTTTTAAGCCTCAGATTGCTTCTCCGCATCGGAATGTAAGTCCTTGAGAAAAGATGGACTGGCATTCCGATGCGGAGAACTTGGAAAAGAAGGACTGGTATTCCGAACGATCGAACCTATTTTATTACGCTCGTCAGAAAAAAAAATCGATTTTTTTTTTCGGTATCCTTGATTTTTTGGGAAGTTTATGTTATGTTTATATTATAATGGAAATATGTGCAAAAATATTTTTTACGCAACCATCCCATTATATAAAAATACCATACCAGCGCCGCAAAAGTCAACCAAAAAAGTGTAAAATTTCAAAATTTTTTTTGACTCTGCTCATAGAAAAAAAACTAATTGCCAACAAGTCTAACATCAATATTCGTCGGGGAGCCAATCGGCAAAATCTCCGGCAAACTGAGACAGAGAAAGCAATTGAACTGGTGGATTTTGAGCCACCGATTCCCGTTCGGCCGAAGTATTGTAACCCCAATCAGCCAAAAATAACCTCACCTGAGATAAATCCGGCTGCTGCTTCACCGACAGCAAAGTTTTTAACCGGTCTTCCACAAACCAAATAGTCGCATCTTTGCCTGAAGCTGCCAAAAATTCCCGCAAAATTTGGTGTTTCGGCTTGTTGTATTCTTTGCCAAAAATCAACTCTGACGGCATTTGTACGCCCGCTAGCTGCAAAAGTTCCTCCACAAAACGGCCTTCCTTGGTAGTGACGATCGCCACTTTGACCGAACTCTCTTGCAACGAGTGCAGGCGATCGGCTACTCCCGGATAAAAGCGGTGCAAAGACAGCCACCCAGCTAAATCCTCAGCAATCCAACGATCGCGCAGTCCATCTAACATAGCACTGACAGACTGGGCTTTTAAATTATTTTCGGTCAATAAATGCGGGACAATATTGGGCCAGTCCAGCAAGATTTGCTCTGGGGTGATTCCTGTCACCAGCGCGCGGATCAGCAGGGGCATTTCCCAACCGGTTTCGATGGCCGGTCGCACTCGGTAAAAACTTAAAGCTAAATCGGGATCGGGGACTGTTTCGGCTGGTTTCCAAATTTGACAGTAGCTACGCCAAGCTGTTTGGAAATATTCGATTAGTCCGTCACAAATCACACCGTCAAAATCAAGAGCTAGAATTGTGGGAAATTTATTAGTCATCAGTCTGTCGATTTTAGATGTTAGCTTTTAGATTGGGTGATGGTGCAATCATTTGGCAGTCATTAGTTGCTCAAATTTTGCTTTTGAAAACGTTGCGTAGCACAAGCTTTTGATGGAGTCTGTTAACCGCAGATTTAAGACAGGTTAACGGAGATTTACGCAGATGTATTTCTACATAATTTGTGGGTGAGTGCTAGAGGTTTGGTAAGCTGTTGTGCATTTAAATTGTAGATTTCGACGATCGATCAAAAATCCTCTCCCCATCTCCCCATCTCCCCATCTCCCCATCTCCCCATCTCCCCCTCTCCCCCTCGCGCCCGGTATTTTTGACTTGGGGCGCGATCGGGTAAAGAAAGTCATTTTTCACGTCGCCACCAGCAGACGGACAAAACTTTAAGAAATGGCGAGTTTTAAAGAGGCCCAACTAGCGGTTGAGTTGCCACTGATTCAAGTCCTTGGGATTGCAATAATTGCGTCCACTTGGCTGTCAGCTTCGTATCCCCTGGTGTCTGACGGCGCATTTGGGCTAGGGTAGCGAGAGTTTCGTACCAAATCCCATTTTTAGCGTAAACGTTGAGCTTAGTCATTTGGTCGGAATTTGCCAAATCGCTTTTAAGAGTGGCCTGGGGTTCTATGCGCTGTACGAATCCTTTAACAATTAAATCTGCCGATCGATCTTCGGGGTCGCATACCATTGAAAACGACCATACGTATCGCTTGCCAACTTCCAGGGATTTCTTGTTATCGCTGCTAGCAGGAACGCTAACTCCCACAATCCCGGATTTGTCAGCTTTAAATGTTTTTTCGTAGACTACTTTCTCTTCGTTGTCGGTCAGCAAAGTAAACTCTATTTGTGCTGAGGTTTTAGGAAGGTAGACAAAAATTGTGGGAGACTCTGTGAGAGTTAAACCGATATTAGTTGGAGGTACTAGGGGAGTAATAGATAAACCCGCAGGACAAAGCTTGCTGCCGCGATGCGTCCCTCCTTGTCGGCTGCCGGGGGCTGTGACATCGGGGGGCTTGAAATTCACATTCTGACTCAGGACTATGGGCCGGGATTGTGTCCGCATTCCTGCGAGGGAACTGGGGACGGTAAGCGCGATCGCGCCTAGGCCGATCGCCAGTGTAGCTAGATGTTGAAAACGTTTCATTTTTTGTACCTTTCATTATAATATTGCAAACACAGGCTTTCGCTGATGGCGACAAATATTTTGGAGTGGTTGCACTAGGGCGCAGATACACAATTTTAACCTTGACATATCATCCATAACATTAATTAATTCGATCGGCAAGTCGATTATCCGTCCCAAAAATCCGGCTGTCGAGGTCGCGAGTATCATTGCATACACATTCTGTCGATGCAAGATGTAAAATTTTGTTACAAAACGGTCGGAGTTTTCGGATTTTCTAAGATGGAAGAAGTATGTGCTGCCGGCGGCTGCAAGCCAAACAACCGCTGTTCGGTGAAACAATTCAAACTTTGATACTGAAATAAATGAATAAAATATCTCATAAAATTCGCTCGACAGCGACTCAATTGAGTCAACTGTATAAACCATCACTCTTATTTGCTAAATCTGTATTAATTGCCAGTGCGGTAGTCACAATATCCTTAATGGGTGTCAGACAGCTAGGAATACTCGAACCGCTAGAATTAAGCGCTTACGACCAAATGCTGAGGTGGCGTCCCGACGAAAAGCCGGATTCGCGCTTGCTAGTTGTGGGAATTACCGAAGCAGATATTCAGAAAATGAAACAGTGGCCGATATCCGATCGCAAAATAGCTGAAATCTTACAAAAACTCGAAAAAATGCAGCCGGCAGTCATCGGTTTAGATGTACTGCGAGACGTACCTTTAGGAGACGGGCGCGAGGAACTAAGTAAAGTTTTACAAAAGAGCGACAAAATAATCGGAGTATGCTTAGTCACCGACGGGAATCCAGACAGTCCCGGTTCTCCGCCACCGCCGGGAATATCAGAAAACCGGGTAGGATTTGCAGATTTTGGAGTCGATCCGGGCGGCATACTGCGGAGGGCATTATTATTTATGAAACCGCCGATCATTGAGGGCAACTCCACGGTAGAAAAACATCTTTGCAATGACAATTCTCAAGTTTTAGCTTCCTTCAACCTCCAGCTAGCACTCAACTACTTGCAAAGACAAAAAATTTATCCTCAACTGGCACCAGATCAATCTTTATGGCTGGGTAAAACTCAATTCAAAAAACTAGAAAGCAATGATGGAGGATACAGCAATGCTGATGTCAGGGGATATCAAATATTAATTAACTATCGTTCCCGGCGGAATCTCGCCAACCAAGTTAGAATTACGGATGTTTTAGAAGGAAAAGTTGACCCTAATTTAGTTAAAGATAAAATAGTATTGATCGGCTACACCACAGAAACCGTTAAAGATTTCTTTTATACTCCTTACAGCGGGCGGCGGCAAGACAAGCAATTCATGCCCGGTATTGTGGCACACGGACAAGTAGTCAGCCAACTTTTGAGTGCTGTTTTAGACAACAAACCGATGTTTTGGTTTTGGCCGGAATGGGCAGAAATTCTGTGGCTTTCGGGATGGTCAATTGTGGGAGCAACAGTAGCATCGCGGATGGCTCACCCAGCGCAGTTGGTGGGGACATTTGGAGCACTGCTGTTGGTGTGTGGCGGTTGTGGCTTTGGGATTTTTCTGTTGGGAGGGTGGGTGCCGGTGGCAGCGCCAGCTTTAGGATTAATCCTAACTGGTGCTAGCATTGTATCGGCAGACAGATTTAATAAAGCCGGATACGGGAAAGTAATTAGCGATCGAGTAAAACAAGTATTCAAAATCGAAATTGACCAAGCCCAAAAAGAACAGCAGGTGGCAGAAATCACAGAATCTGATTTCTTTAAAGAATTGCAGCAAAAGAAAGAGAAACTGAGAGTTGGCAAAAAAGAAACCCCTCAACCAGCACCTTCCCAACTGCCAGAAATAACAGCAAGTGCTGCAGAGCTTCCCAAGGCCCAAAGCGAGGCAGACGAATACCTAGCTCCGTTGCAGGAAAAAGCCAAACAGCAGAAGCAGCGCGCCGCGGCGACTGCATCGGAAAGCGGCTCAAAAACGGGTATCCCGATCGATTCCCACCTCGGTGCTGGTTCAGGCGAAACCAAACCCGATGAGGAGTTCAGCGATTTGCAAGGGAAGGCAAAACAGATGCGGCAGCGCCGGGCGGCTGAAAAGAAGATCAAAGATCAAAAGATTGATAGTTTAACAGACAAGGAGGATGGGGCGAAAAATGAAGAATGACAGACAATTCGACAGCATGGGGAATTGCGTATAAATAATTGATTTTCCCCGTTGATAGCCCTGATTAATTCCTGAGTTTATAGGGTCCGGCGGTGCCGGGCCCACGCTTTTAGCTTTAACGGATGTTACTAATACTGATGCGGTTGTGAGGGAAATGGTGGCGGCTGCTGGGATGGAATTTGGGGTGAAAGCTGAGGTAAGGGCGATCGCGATCGACACCCAAGGCGCGCAAATCTCCACTTAATTAATTTAGCTTGACAAAATTTTTAACTTGTGGTGAACAATCGACTTTGATTACCTCTATGCTATCAAAAGGCGACTAGCTGTGGAATAGATTCGCTGCTGCACTTTTTTAAAGTTTCCATAAAGTTTACCTAAAAACTCTACAAACCCCTTGCCATTAATAAAAGTTACTGATATTCTCAAACCTATAAATTCACAACAGCCATAAAAAAACTCATTTATGGCGATCGAATCAAACCTTTGTCCCCACATTGGAAAGTTTTAACCTGTCAATATCATACCCTGCATTCGCAAAAAAGCTCCACCATCCTATAAACTTAGTTTGCTTGCGAATCTTTAAAACTTAATATCCTCAAATCCCGCACATTTTAGTCACTTTCACCATCAAAAAAAACACTAAAAATCATGTCACCAATCGAAACATCTACCCTCCAACCAACCACCAATACTTCCATCATTCCCCACATTGCAGAAGAATTGCCATTAACTAATTCTACCAAAAATTACTCTTCCCCCCCCCCCGAAAAATCTCCTAATAACTAACGAAACATCCTCCACAAACACCAGCATCGAACTATTGCTCGAAAACCCCCAAAATCTCGATAAAACTCCCGAAACACCTCCCCAACCAGACACAGACACATTCATCCTCAACAAAAATTCAACACCAACAACCAACAGCATCACCGAAAAAATACCAGCATCCACAACCGAAACCGACGCAATCACAGGCAATACAGCCCAACCAGAAACTCAAAATAAAATCACTTTCGACTCCGGCATTTTCCAAGCAGACGAAACAGGCAAAATTAGCTTCGACTACCTATCAGACGGAGGCTGGTATCAAGGAGAACTAGCAATTATCAGCCTCAAAGGAATGCAAGAATTTGTACCAAATTCCGAAGCATTTATACTAGAAGCAGCCAGACGCGCCCTCAGCAACTCCTCACTCGGTTACATCGCAATTTCCGACACTACAGAAGCAGCGAAATTTTCTAGTTTCGAGGGATAAAACAACTTAAATATCGGAGAATACCGAGGCATAAAAACCTTCGCAATGACTCCCGGAGACGAATTCGGTATCATCCTAATTCCCAACGGTAAAATACAAGAAGTATACGACAATCCAGGAATTGGTGGCGACAAAAAACCCTTATTCTCAATGGCGACAGCTAATTCCAGCGATGCTTTTCAACCTGGACAAATTGCCAGTGTCGTGAATGGCGGCAATATATTTGTTATGGAAGATATGGGGATAAGCGAAGGGAGCGATGCTGATTACAATGATATCATATTTTCCCTCAAAGGTGCAACCCCTAAAGTCATTTTAATAGATGATGTAATTGCCAAAAACTCCGATTGGCGTACATCAGAGAAAGGTAAAGAATTGATAGCTTACGTTGCGCCCAAAACTGAGACTAAATTAGACGACGACAAAAAAACCGATACAACTTCTACAACAAATCCGACAGAGACAAAACCTGAAAAATCTCCCGCAGTTGAAGACAAAAGTCCGACTGTTTCGGAAATTCCCAATTCCGAGACAAATCCGGCTGAAACAAAACCTGAAAATTCCCCGGTAGTTGAAGACAAAAACCCGACTGTTTCGGAAATTCCCAACTCCGATACAAAACCTGAAAAATCTCCCGCAGTTGAAGACAAAAATCCGACTGTTTCGGAAATTCCCAACTCCGATACAAATTCGACTGAGACAAAACTCGAAACATCTCCCGCAGTTGAAGACAAAAATCCGACTGTTTCAGAAATTCCCAATTCCGACACAAAACCTGAAAATTCCCCGGTAGTTGAAACCAAAAATCCCACTGTTTCGGAAATTCCCAATTCCGAGACAAATTCGACTGAGACAAAACCTGAAAATTCCCCAGCGACAGAAACCAAAAATCCCACTGTTTCAGAAATTCCCAATTCCGAGACAAATTCGACTGAGACAAAACCCGAAAATTCCCCGGTAGTTGAAGACAAAAACCCGACTGTTTCGGAAATTCCCAATTCCGAGACAAATTCGACTGAGACAAAACCTGAAAAATCTCCCGCAGTTGAAGACAAAAACCCGACTGTTT
>NZ_JAUBTN010000054.1:8667-40541 GCF_036705055.1 Microcoleus sp. CZ3-B2
CGGAAATTCCCAACTCCGACACAAAACCTGAAAATTCCCCAGCGACAGAAACCAAAAATCCGACTGTTTCGGAAATTCCCAACTCCGACACAAAACCTGAAAATTCCCCAGCGACAGAAACCAAAAATCCGACTGTTTCGGAAATTTCCAACTCCAAGACAAATTCGACTGAGACAAAACCTGAAAATTCCCCGGTAGTTGAAGACAAAAATCCGATTGTTTCGGAAACTCCCAACTCCGAGACAAAACCTGAAAATTCCCCGGTAGTTGAAGACAAAAATCCGACTGTTTCGGAAATTTCCAACTCCCAGACAAATTCGACAGAGACAAAAACTGAAACATCTCCCCCAGTTGAAGACAAAAATCCGACTGTTTCGGAAATTCCCAATTCCGAGACAAATCCGGCTGAAACAAAACCTGAAAAATCCCCAGTAGTTGAAGACAAAAGTCCGACTGTTTCGGAAATTCCCAATTCCGAGACAAATCCGGCTGAGACAAAACCTGAAAAATCCCCAGCGACAGAAACTCAAAAGCCGACTGTTTCCGAAATTTCCAACTTCCAGACAAATCCTGTTGAGACAGAAATCGACGAAATCACAGGTGACACAATTGAAAAACCCGTCTTTATCCAACCAGAAATAGCGACAATACCCACAGAATCCACAGACATTCTCACTGGGGAAATTGAAAACACCTCCCCAACTCTTATCGACAGCCTCGAAAATGCCGGCGAAACTGCTGACAATTTACCGCTACTTTCAGACGATGAAATTTCCACACTGTCGGAAACTCTCAACAGCATACTCGCCCAACAATTCCCTAACATTTCCTCCACAGCATCCATCCAAAACTATCAACCACCCGCATCAGAATATCCAGAATATATAGTTGCCGACAACCAAACTATTATTCCCGAAATCGCTGTCACGCCAAACCATCACTCGCAACAATCGGAAAATCTTATCGCCGACAGCGACAATCAGTCGCCAACAACCACTGACGAATATGTAAACCCCAACTTTGACTCCGAAAACAGCACAATTACTCCCGAAATATCATCCGACAAAAACAATCAGCCAGACAACTCACACAATATCATCGCCGACTCCGAAATCGCAACTGCAACAGACAGCAACTCCGAAACAAACATCAACGAATACGCAGTCACCCACACGGAAACCCAACTCCAACAGGAATTACGCACTCAGACTAAAGAAACCGGGTTTTTTGACGAAAATACTTCGTTGTTACCAACAGATTCCGTAAAAAACCCGGTTTCTGGGCCGTCAGTAATTCCTAGAGAAACAATCGCTAATTCTTCTCAACAAAACCAACCATTTATCGGTATTATCGACACGGGCTTCACAGCCGACAATCCTAACATCGATTACAGCCAAATTATCCTAGGAAAAGATGTAATCGACGGCGACAATAATCCCCTACTTCAACCAAAGGAAGGAAACCAACACGGCGACACAATTTTAGGAATTATCAGCGACTCCCACAATCAAAGCGATACAAAACAATCTCCTACTATTTGGTTGGGAAGGGCAACCGGTAGCGGCAACTGGCAGCAATCCCTGATAGAATTTGTAGACACCGCCATTGCTGCAAAACAACCCAACGCCGTCGTCAACCTCAGCTTCGACTTAACCCAAATCAATCCCGACGGCACGCAAACCACGCGGCACAAACTGACAGCAGAAGAACAATCAGCACTTAAATACGCTCAGGAAAACAACATCCTGATTGTAGCAGCCGCCGGTAACGAAGGAACTCTCCTATCCGCACTCGGACAAGCCTCCACAGAATTCGACAACATCATCACCGTCGGCGCATCCGAAAACAACAACCGCGCCGCCTATTCCAGCTACGGAGGCGGTTTAGATATCCTAGCACCAACCAGCACTGCACAAACAGCAGAAACTTCAACAACCGAAACCAAACAAGGCACATCAATCGCAGCCGCTTTCGTCACAACTACCATCTCCAAAATGTGGGCAGCCAACCCATCCCTAAGCCGCCAACAAATCAAAAATCTCCTCCTGAAAACAGCAACAGACATTGACGTACCCGAATGGGACGAAAGAACAGGATACGGAATTCTCGACGCAGAATTAGCCATTGCTACAGCAGCAGAAACCCTCCCCACAATTCCCGTATTGGCAGCAGCTAAACTCTTGACAAAACCCTTAATTGATGCTGGTACAAATACCGACAATTCTGCCAATTCTACCGCAGCCAAACCCTCAGAAAGAGCAACTGCAACCACAGCCCCCGGCACGCCAAAAACTACCAGTACCTCAACTGGAAACAGCAACGAAGGCACTAGCTCTTATACCACAGAATTAGCGCCATACACAACTACCTCTACCAGTAGTTCCAACGGCACAGCCATTACCAACTCTCAAACTAATAGCAACTTCTCAAACACAGAATCAAGCTGGGATCAAAGTGCTGTCGAAACCAACAGCAAGGGCAACTATTTTAACGAATCCACAAGCGATAGCAGCACAAATACGGATACCTACACCACCAAAAACTTTTCCCAAAACTCAACAGAAAACAAAAATCAATCGCAGCAAAACTACAGCCGAGTTAAATACGAAGGTACTAGCGCCGACCAAAGTTCATCCAATCAAAAATCCCGCAGTTCTTACAACTATACCACTCCCGCCTATACCAGAAACGATGCTTCAGAAAGTTATCGAAACAGCAAGTCTCAATCCGACAGCCAATACGGTACGAACCTGAGCATAGTTAACGGCAACCGCCAAGATGATTGGGGTTCCAAATCAACTTCAAACATTCGCTCTACTAGCAGCACCGGCAGTTCCGTCAATAACAGTTCAACTCAAGTTCAAGGAAAAGCCGATTGGACGAATAGCAGCAACAGTAGCAGTTATAATAATACCCACAGTGGCGAAGAAACCACAGTTAGCAAATCTGATTCTCAAAGCAACAATACCAGCGGTTTCTCCAAAACTAATAACAGCAGCGACAACTATTCTGTAATTAACTCAATCTGGGATAACTCTACAACCGATGGCAAAGCCGTCAACAGCAACACCCAAGATAGTTATTCTGAATGGAACAGTAATGCTAACAGCAGTTACGATGACGGCAAATCAAAAAGTACCACCAATCAAGACAATTACACCGTCAATCAATCTCAACAAACCAACAGCAGCAACGGCCCTAATTATTGGCTAAACAATCGCAACAATAATTACTCGGTAACTCAGGGAAATAACACGCAAAATTACAAAGACGGGCCGCACACTAGCAGTCAAAATCAAGATACTTATTCCGTCAGCAAGTCGAAATCTTCCAGCAGCAACAGTTCGGGAAAACCTAGTTCTCAAAACGAGCAATCAAATTACTCCGAAAATAATGCTCGGTGGGAGAGCGAGTATAAAGTTGATGCTTACACGACTCAAAGCACCAGCGACGAATCGACAATAGCAGCCAGTAAAAGTAACAGCAGTACCGAGGGCAGTAATGCCAATTCATCTAGCAGTAGCGATGCCTCTAGGACTTGGAATTCACAGACAGTTACCACTTATAAAGATGGTCGAAAAACTGAGAGTGGCAGTTCGACTTACGAGAAATGGTTGATCGAAAGCACTTACGATACTAAAGGTTTAGTGAGTTCAGTCTCCAAGTATTCTAGTTGGAGTTCGAGTTACAGCAAGTCTTATTTTAATGGGGGTTACAGTTGGACGGAAACTCTCAGCGGTTCCGAGTCAGAATCAGGAACAAAAGGAGGTATTTATACGAGTAGTGGCAGCAGTTGGAGTTGGTATCGCAGCGGGACTGTATGGGATGATGGTCGGAATGATTGGAGTGAGAGTTGGTCGAAGTCTAGTTGGAAAGATGGCAAGTATTTGCCGAGTGAATCTGAGTCAAAAAGGGGAGGATTTGACCCGAAGGGGACAGGGACGCAGGTGAATGATGTGCCGAATTTTGGGGAGGCGCCGCGGTTGAATAAGGCTCCGAAGAATTTGGATGCGCCAGTGGATTTGGTGAAGCCTCCGAAGCCTAGTGATGATATTTGGATAATACCGACTGTGATTATTAAGGAGGCTCAGTTTAAAGATGTTTTCTTTGGTAGTGGTGGCTATGATTCGCTTTCAGGTGGGAGTGGGAATGATGATTTAGCTAATAATCCTCCTAAGCCAAGAGGTGGTTCAAATCCTCCTCCGCTGCTCCCTCCCGATATTGATGACGAAGATCTGAAAAAGTGCTACGACCTCCTAAAAAAAATCGAGGAGGTGCTATATCAAGGTTTCATTAATGAACAAGGATACTTTGAAAAATCACTGAGAAAGCGCGAACAAGATTTGCTGAATGATAATAATACTAATCGTCTTTACCAAGCTCACGTTGCTGCTAGAGCAGGATATCCTGAAGCTGAAAATCGCAACATGGCTGACGGTAAAGGGTCATGGACAGGACATCAGGACAGATACAGAAAAGTGCAAGAAAATTTACGTAGATTACTGAAAGAATTGGATTATTCTGATTGTGACGATTTCGACCTAGAAGCACTCGGAGCTGAAGATTTAGTGAATACAGCTAGGGAATATGCTGATAAAGAACCTCCTGAACAACCACTTCCTCCCAGTCAGCCAAATAGGTTGCTACAACAGGCTTTTGCACTTGGTGCAAAGCTCAAAGATGGTATTTTAGTAGTAGTTGAAGGAACATCAAACTTTGTGATTGCCATCTTGGTAGGGATTGCAGCGATTTTGTCACTACCTTTTCGGATTGTGCCTAGGTCTTGACCTGCCTGTTTTCCCAATCACTAACTGCGAAAATTGCCCATCTGAAGTCACACAAAAAACTGTATGGAACTTGCATATCCTTGGAGAGACTCTGATTGTCTCGAATGGCTGAGAACATTATCTCTACCCACCCTGCCGTGGGTAAACCAGTTTCTATTTCTCATGGGGTTGCCAAAACCTGTAGCGGAGCAACCGCAAGTCTGGCAGTCGATATATGCTCGGGCTATGATGGACTATGAAACGTGTCTGGAAACCAGAGATTGGGAGATAGGAACACCTGGTGGACGCGCAAAACTCGAACAACAAATTGTTAAAAAGGCACTGTTAGAACTGGCAGCTCAGTCAGGACTAAAAGTAGCTGTGGAGTTAGAACAATGGGTTTTGCTGCACTTTTTTTGTGGAGAATTCAGAGCGGCAATGTTTTCATGGCAGCCTGTTCTGACAGGTACTTATAGGCAGCCAAGACCGGGGCGTAAACCAATTATACTTCCTGTAGTATTAGCTTCACTTATCCCAGAAATTAAGAATTTAGTGAGTTATGAGCTAAGGAATGAAATCCGAAATAATTTGAGGAATGTTGCACCGCCACCACCAGAATGTCTTAATCCCGATGAAAGGAGTGACGAGTGTTTTGAGGTATTGCTCATATATGAGGCAATTGAGCAAACATTAACAGTGAAAGCTTTACAAAAAATTGCTAAAGCAATCAATGAGACAGAAAGAAAAGAAGTGATGGCATGGGTAGAGATGTATGCCCAAAATCGCAAATATTTGATCCAAATAGAAAAGCTTTGTGGAGATAAATATTTGCAAGTTGAACAGCCTCGCCCAAGGTTACCATCAATATTGGACAATATTTGACCTTTCTCTGATTTGCGATCGAATTATTGTCGATAGTTTTACTTGTCAGAGCGATCGACATTACGGGCGATCGCTCCTATGCTCTAATTTTTGTGTAATATGCTCTGAGGGGCGATACGCAGTTCTGTGAAAGTGCGATCGACACGATCATAATTATGGCAACAACTCTGCGGGATCTCGACATTACGGGCGATCGCTCCTATGCTCTGATTTTTGTGTAATATGCGCTGGGGGCGATACGCAGTCCTGTGAAAGTGCGATCGACACGATAATAATTATGGCAACAACTCTGCGGGATCTCGACTTTACGGGCGATCGCACTTTCATATAGAGTCTATTTGACATCTTTTACGGGCTTGTGGTAACTTCACTATAAAAGCACAATCCAGCAACCATGTCTTAATGATGATTCTGGTTTGATTGAGATGTTGAGTAAAAACATCGATTATTTCAAGTTTAAACCTGCGAACATTCCTCAGATTACGATACTACGCTTACCCTGGCTATCAGCCAGAACATCTCACAGAAGATTTTAAAAAAATGGCTCCACAAGTTATGACAACAATCAAGTTTGCTCTCTCGAAAAAAACATCTAAACAAGACAAATAAGTAGAGGAAAAATCCGGCTTTGTACTGGTGAGAGCAAGGTGGGGAAGAGAACGGTCAAATGCTTGGGTGGAAAGATGTAAAATTTGAGTCAAAAATGTTGAGAGAACTTTAGATAACGCGACTGTCAAGCTCAAGCTTTGTTTGATTCTACTGATGCTTAAAAGGCTTGCACCCTCTTGTTAGAATTCAAATGGGTTCTATACAGGATATAAATCATCAACCTGTCTGTATAAAAATCTAGGATAATAAAGAGTTTCAAAGTCAATAAATGACTAGACTTAAATAGATAATTGTTCCATCTTTGTAATAGGCGTATCATGTCCAAAATCATCTCTGTTCACTCTTACCGGGGCGGCACTGGCAAATCGAACACGACTGCAAACCTGGCATCTATTATCGCTCGCGACGGAAATCGGGTCGGCATTGTAGACACTGATATTCAATCGCCGGGGATTCACGTACTGTTCGGTTTCAGCGAGAGCAACATGGATCGCTCCCTGAACGATTATCTGTGGGGCCGATGTCCGATCGCCGAAACGGCCTACAATGTCAGTTCGTTACTGCCAAAATTAGCGAATAACGGCAACCTCTTCCTCGTTCCTTCGAGCATTAAAGCAGGGGAGATAGCGCGAGTTTTGCGCGAAGGCTACGACGTGGGACTGCTGACCGACGGCTTTCAAGAACTGATTGACGCTCTGAACTTAGACTACCTATTTATCGACACGCACCCTGGGCTCAACGAAGAAACCCTGCTCAGCATCACGATTTCCGATATCCTGCTGCTGATTCTGCGTCCGGATCAGCAAGATTTTCAGGGAACGGCTGTCACGGTAGATGTGGCCCGCAAATTAGAAGTTCCTAGGATTTTGATGACGATCAACAAAGCCCCAGAATCTCTGGATTTTGAGGATTTGAAGCAGCAAGTAGAGAGTATTTACAACATCCCAGTTGGCGGGGTGCTGCCCCACAGCGAGAAGATGATGCTGCTAGCGAGTAAGGGGGTGTTTGCGCTCCAATTCCCTAATGACCCTCTAACTAAGGTGGTGGAAGGGATTGCCAAACAGATTATCGGATAATTTGTGTGGTGAGGGTGATTAGGGCCGAGTGCGGTAGTTTCGATCTCAATTCCTGAAAAACGATGTCCCCGAGTGCGCCCGCAAGTCCCGGGGAGAAACTTTCACAGGCGACAAGATTTGCTTGAAGAGAAAGGAGAATGGCGACAAAATGAGATACAAATAGATTATGAGAATTTTGTTAAAAAACTTGAGGAGGAACACTCATGGAATTTGATTGGCGCATACTAATAGTATTGATGCCCGTCTTGTTGGCAGGCGGCTGGGCTGCTTACAACGTCGGCGCTATAGCTCTCAAACAAGCGCAGAAATTGTTGAACAAGCAAACTTAAACTCAGCATTTTCACCGGTAATTTCGCAGCCGACT
Source organism: Microcoleus sp. CZ3-B2 (assembly GCF_036705055.1). NCBI lineage: Bacteria > Bacillati > Cyanobacteriota > Cyanophyceae > Oscillatoriales > Microcoleaceae > Microcoleus > Microcoleus sp. CZ3-B2. The sequence continues at coordinate 16,365 of NZ_JAUBTN010000054.1, forward strand.
GTTTCTTGAGATACAAAAACAGTCGGTCTCTTTGTGCCTTGGCTTAACAAGAGCGATGGCTGATGCGATTGGCTGCGGGCGATTGGCGAATGATATCGTGTCCGGTGGATTGACATATCTCAGATGGGATCGCGCGTGCGTCAGTCAGAGCCTGCATAAGAGCGGACTCGGGGACACAGGCGCGAACTGTTTTTGTGATGGTAATCTACCGGACATGATATGACTTACTGGATTGCGATCGTGGTTTGGAACAGGGGTAAGGCAGTTGCCTCATGTTTGGGAATTTGTTTGATTTTTGACCTGAAGGGCAATTTACGACTCTAGAGAGAGTCTGTGCAAGCCAAACAACAGTTATATTCAGGACTTGTGCAGAAACCGGGTGCGATCGGACAAAAATACAGTCCCGGACGCACCTACACACCTAGAAACCGGGTTTTTTTACTCGTTCTGTGGGTGAGTGCGAAGGAGGCGCATAGAAAAAACCCTGTTTCGACGCACCCGTGCGTAAGTGTTCAAATAGTTGGTAGCAAGTGCTACCGGGTAAGAGAAACCAATTGTCTATATTAGACGAATCCCATAATTCTTGTGGATCGGGCGCATAGAGCCTGCTCTTTAGAGGTTGTTTGGAATTGGTCTATTGGGGCAAAGGCGTAAGTGAAGAGCTTGATGTTTTCGGCTGTACTCAGCACTTGTGATGAGATGGCCATACAAATATTTAGCAAGTACGTTCCGGCAAAAAATATGAGACAATCGCCAAAGTATTTGCGCTGAAAATCGCCCTAAAAACTGCGAAGTTTAACCAATAGGGAATATCTGTCAAATTGTCAACGTTTAACTCCTATATCTAAGGATAGATTATGCTTTTTCCCCGATCGAGCGGCATTTTACTCCACCCAACATCTTTTCCCAGCCGATTCGGTGTTGGGGACATGGGCATAGAAGCATATAAGTTTATTGATTTTTTAGTGGAAAGCGACCAGCAATACTGGCAGATATTGCCGCTGGGCCCTACTGGTTACGGCAATTCTCCTTATTCGTGCTATTCAGCAATGGCAGGAAATCCGATGATGCTGAGCCCGGAAATTCTGCGGGATGAGCAATTGCTGTCCGATGAAGATTTAGATAGTTTGCCGGAATTTGCGCTGGATACTGTAGAATTCGATCGGGCGATCGCGCACAAAATGCCTCTGCTCAAAAAAGCCTGCGAAAACTTCAAAGCGAAAGCATCGTCGGTGCAGCAAAAAGAATTCTCGGGTTTTTGCCAAACCAAAGCGTTTTGGCTGGAAGATTATGCCTTATTTATGGCACTAAAAGATAGCTTCAACGGAGCTAGCTGGCACACTTGGGAACCTGAAATTGCCCGACGCAAACCGGAGGCGCTAGACAAGTGGCGGCAGCAACTAAATACTGAGATTTATTACTACAAATACGTCCAGTTCGAGTTTTTCCGCCAGTGGACAGAGTTGAAACGCTATGCGAACCTGCGCGAAATTAAAATTATTGGCGACATTCCGATTTATGTAGCTCACGATAGCGCTGATGTGTGGTCGAATCCGGAATTATTCTGTTTGGATGAAGCAAGCGGAGAACCAGCTTTAATGGCGGGTGTTCCGCCGGATTACTTCAGCGCCACAGGTCAATTGTGGGGCAATCCAGTCTACAATTGGGAGGCGCTGCAAGCAAATAATTTTGAGTGGTGGGTGCAGCGTTTTGAAGCGCTTTTCGATTATGTAGATGTGAGCCGGATCGACCACTTCCGAGGATTTGACGCTTACTGGGCGGTGAAGCGCGGGCAGGATACTGCGATGGAGGGAGAGTGGATTAAGGCGCCGGGAACGGCTTTGTTTGAGGTAATTAATGAAAAGTTTGGGAACTTGCCGATTATTGCTGAAGATTTGGGGGTAATTACTCCTGAAGTAGAGGCTTTGCGCGATCGGTTCGAGTTTCCGGGTATGAAGATTTTGCAGTTTGCTTTCGGCGCGGGCCCGGAAGATCCTTTTTGGCCTTTTAATTACGATCGCAACTGCGTAGTGTACACGGGCACCCACGACAACGACACGACTGTCGGCTGGTTCAATCAACTCCAACAGTACGAAAGAGATGAGGTTTTTCGTTATTTGGGCTGTATCGATCCCCAAGGAATTCACTGGTCTTTAATTCGCATGGGTTGGACTTCGGTTGCTAATTTAGCAGTTGTGCCGTTTCAAGATTTGTTGGGTTTGGCTACGGACGCGCGGATGAATTTTCCGGGGAAAGCAGACGGAAATTGGGGCTGGCGGTATCGGCGCGAAGCTTTGAATTGGGAGGTGCGCGATCGGCTAAAAAACATGACTTACATCACCGGGCGCACTCCTAATAAAAATTGAACAAAAATTGGTAATTGGTAATTGGTAATCTGCTCGTGTCCGGTCAATTATATCAATTCCGGTTGCACTCATACATGATGTTAACGGTTAACGGTTAACGGTTAACCGTTAACCGTTAACAGTGAATTTACTATTCCGATGCTATCGGAAACGATATTACCCCTAACAAAAATGGTTCGTAGTGCGTCCTAGCTTCCGCTTTCATGTTACGGAAGCTAGGACGCACTACGAACCTAATTAAGAGCGAGTGCGGTTAATCGATCGCGGATGATAGGAGTCAATAAAGAAGGAGATTTTTATTAAAACTTATCGACGGCTAGCTATTAACTATTTCCGATTGCCTTTTTCCGATTAACCTTGATTTTTGGAATCGGCTGAAGGCTTGAGTTCGTCTGCTTTAAAAATAAGTTCTTTGGCGACTCCGGGGTTTCCGATTAGTTCTGGTTGTCCGTTATTCACAGCAATCATTACCCCGCCGGCGTTACCAGCTACAACTACCAATTTGCGATCGGCTTCCCAGGTTTGTACAGTCCCGGTCGGCAAAATTCCCTCAAATTCTGTTTTGCCATCGACTTCAATCTGCATCCAGGAATCTGCCTTAAAAGTGAGGCTAACCATCACTGGTTTGTTGCTAGATTTATTGGGATTTTGACCGGTTCTTGCTGCTTCGACAGCCTCGTAACTATTGGGTTTCTGTTTTTTTGAGGCGCTCGATGCTGAGGCTGCTAAACGAGCTTGTTCTTGCTTCCCGAGGGCTAGTTCTTCGGCTGTGGCATCTTTTTTGCCTGTCGCAGAATTGCCCATCAAGTGAGATAAGCCGTTGACTGAACAGATAATTAGAAATGTGTAAAAGATGTAGAGGTGCATCGGGCGCAATTGAGGCCCATCTTGCCAGGATAGCTTGGTACTCGATCGCGCTGGCGGTTCCATCGGGAAAAAGTCCGCAAACTGATTTCCGTCCAAACCCATTGCTTCGGCGTAGCGCTTGATCAAACCTTGAGTGTAGACCGGTTCGGGGAGTTGGTCGAGTTGACCTTCCTCAATGGCTTGCAGGAGATTCCGGCGAATCATTGTTACCACGGCTACTTTGTCCAAAGAAATCGAATGCTGTTCGCGGCACTGCCGGAGTTGAGCTCCTATTTCCGCTAGCTTATTTTGAGGTGGTTCGGGATCTTGGGGGTGCAGTTTTTGCTTAGTTGTTTTGAAGAATAAAAACAATAAATTCTTTGTCATATGCTGTGCTCCTCGAGATTTGCTGGCACGCTTATTGATGTTAGGTTGACTAGATTCCATAAAAAAATAATTTCTGCATCTTCTAGGGGGCGGTAGCAGCCCGGTGGCAATATTGGCGAACCTGGCTGCTGCAATAGAATCGGGCCAATGGCTGTGCGGTGCAGGCGTACCACGGGATATCCCAACTGCTCGGCAATACGCCGAATCTGTCGGTTTCTCCCTTCTGATAGAATGATTTCTAACAGAGTTTGGTCTCCGGCGCGATCGAGAATTCTCACTTTTGCGGGCAAAGTCTTTCTGCCGGACAGAATGATGCCCTCACGCCACGCTTGCAGTATGGTTTCCGGGGGATCGCCCCGTACCCAAACCTGATAAGTTTTGGCGATCGAGTGACGCGGATGGGTCAAACAAAATGTCAGCTTACCATTATTGGTGAGCAAGAGAGCGCCTGTGGAATCTGCATCTAAGCGTCCTACGGGGTGAATGCCTTGACCATAGCGCAATTTTGGTGGTAATAAGTCGAGAACTTTCGATCGGGCTCTGGGATCGCGGCAAGTAGAAACTACGCCTGCTGGTTTGTTGAGCAACAGATAGACACAAGCGGGTCGATCCGTTGGTTTCACTGGCACTCCATCGACTTCAATCAAATCGCGATCGGGATTTGCTTTTTGTCCTAAGCGAGCAATATTGCCATTAACTCGGACTCGTCCAGCGACAATCATCTGTTCTGCCAGACGGCGAGAGGCAATGCCCCACTGGGCGAGAATTTTTTGCAGCCTTTCATCAGACATGACGGGAGTGTGGGAACCGCCAACACAGGAGCGTTGGGGGATGAAATACAATAGGGTTAATGGATTTAACCTTACTACCAATGTTGAATTCCTAGTCGGAATAAATTTTTATGGTGGGCAATCCTTACATGGCGTTGGGCCCGGTGTAGATTGTCCCGATAAGATAACCCTGAATCTTTTTTTGCAAAAACTACGAGGGAAAGACTCGTGGCAAGCTATCGCCCCGCCGTTAGTTTGCTGTTAATTTGAGAGGTGTGGGTCTGACTAGACCATAATCAACACTACCATAAATCCCGTACATCCGGTTAAATTGATACGCTCGATCGCTAAATTTGCCTTGGGATCGCACAAACTGGGTTTGTGAGGCTGGATGCGAGTCCCAGTTAAAGTTCTGTGCTTGAATATTAAGGCTTATATTTTTTAATGGTTTATGACTGTCGATCGCAACTCACTTCAATTTGACAATCAATCTGGCGCTGCGAGCTCTGATGGAACTGCTAATCTCGCCGAGGGACAAGGAACACCACCGCCTGGTAGAGGCAGCCGGATCGCGAGTTCGGTGCTGTCTCCGGCGGTGCAGTTGTGGCTGCGATCGCAAGTTCAGCAGGTTGACGAGTTGAAGGTGAAAATTGAGGGGAGCGATCGACAAATCTTCAGCGGTGCGATCCCCAAAGTAACGGCGGCCGCCAGCGGTGCTGTGTATAAAGGATTACATCTGACGGAAGTTGCTATAGAGGGCTGTGGCATTCGCATCAACCTCGGTCAAGCTCTCAAAGGCAAGCCCCTGCGCCTGCTCGAATCCGTTCCCGTCACGGGCGTTTTGAGGCTCGCTCAAGCGGATTTGAATGCGTCGCTGAAAGCACCTTTGCTGGCTGATGCTTTGAGCGAATTTTTGCTGCCAATGTTACCGCTGACAGATAGCGAAAAATCTCTGAAATTGCAAGATTCTCAGATAAAAATTGAGACGGGGAAGTTGACGCTTTCGGCGACAATTTTGCGCGCTGGCGGTAGCAAAATTCCTTTGGTATTGCGGACTGGTTTGCGGATTGTCAGCGGTAGCGAATTGATGTTTGAAGCACCAGAAATAGAAATCGATGGAGAATTAAAGAGTAGTGATTTCAATGATTTTAAAATTGATTTCGGACAGGAAGTTGCAATTGATGAGTTGATTTTGAGTCCGGGGGAGATGGTTTGTCGGGGTGGAATTAGAGTTTTGCCTTAGTTAGTTAACTGTTGACTGTTGACTGTTGACTGTTGACTGTTGACTGTTAACTGTTGACTGTTGACTGTTGACTGTTGACTGTTGACTGTTGACTTTAACCTGATTCCTCGGCAGAGCCTGGAATACATACCCCAATGCCCAATCCCCAATTCCCAATGCCCAATGCCCAATGCCCAATGCCCAATGCCCAATGCCCAATGCCCAATGCCCAATTCCCAATGCCCAATGCCCAATTCCCAATTCCCAATTCCCAATCCCCAATTCCCAATTACCGATTAATTAAAAAAGAGTCGATCGCGGGTAAGAGCAAAATCACAAAATAGTAGACTAAGGGCGCGGTAAAAACATAACTGTCAGTGCGATCGAGAATGCCGCCGTGACCGGGGATCAACTGTCCCGAATCCTTAACCCCCGCGTCTCGCTTCATCATCGACTCAGTTAAATCTCCCAACAAACTAGCAACACCAATCAACAAACCAAAAACAGCCCCAGTATAGGGCCACCCAGGCCATTGTAAATACCAAGACCCGGCGACGGCCACGGCGATGCTGCCGCAAACACCAAATACGGCACCTTCAACGGTTTTTTTGGGGCTGATGTGGGAGAGGCTGGTGCGGCCGAAGAATTTGCCGACAAAATAAGCCCCAATGTCAGCGGCCCAGATGCAGAAGAAAGCCAGCATCAGCGAAGTCAATCCTAAAGATAGGTTGCTGTGACTTGTCCAAGACAGGGACGGGTGAATGTTAACGGGCGCATTGCTGGCTACTGTTTGCGAAAATTGGGTTGTAGCAATATTTGCTTGGTCGAAACCGACTCGCAGCCGTACCCAGTAGCTAGGTAAATAACCGCCGTAGAACAATCCTAAAATTGAGGTAGCAATATCGGCGATCGTGGATAATTTAGGTTGGAATAACAGGTAGAAACAGATTAAGGTTCCGGCTAGGGGGAACATCGCGTCTACAAATTGCGGTGCCAGGGCGGCAGTGATTAGCAGGCCTTGACTGACAGCTAAGGTAGTTTTGGCTGCGGGTGCAATGCCTTTAGCCCTGGCTAACTGAAAATATTCCAATTGACCGAGGTAGACGATGACTCCAAAACCGAGGGTGAAGTACCATCCCCCCATAATAATCATTCCCAAAGCAAGGGCGATCGCAACTATTCCACTCAGGATACGGGACCAAGGCATAAAATGAATTTCTCACAGCAGATGGTAAATCGGTCGATTTTGGATTGGAGATTTGAGATTTGAGATTTACAAGGGCAGATAAATCTGGGACATTGAACCTCAGTCCAAATTTTGGTGAGCGACGATTGTACGTGCCGCGGTATCCGTCTTTGGGCTGTGATTCGATGCAAAAATGCAAAAATGCTGCGATGCAAGAATTGTTAAGGTACGGCTTCCTCCCTTGCACGGGCAACCCCCATCCCCAATCAATCTTCCAAAATCTCAACTCAGGCGGTCAATCCAACTATGCTCGCCCTCATTCTTAGTATGAACGTTAAGCGAACTTAAAAAAGGTTAAGAATTACATTTTAGGAATGGGAATGGGGCATCGGGAATGGGGAATGGGGCATTGGGCATTGGGTATGTATTCCAGGCTCTGCCGAGGAACCAGGTCAACAGTTAACAGTCAACAGTTAACAGTCAACAGTCAACAGTCAACAGTCAACTGACTTCTAATCCAGCTTTTCGCCACTGAGAATGAAGATGGGATTGACGGCGGCAAAGGTTTGACTCAGGCCGCGAGTTTCCAAACGGTTGACGGCGGACTGGACTACTTCGATGTTGCGGACTTGCAACTCGGCGAAGCTTTCGGAAAGGGCGTAAAGATTTTCTAAATTCGATGCTGTGGCGACAACTCGACCGCGGGGCTGCAAGTACCGCCAGACTTCCTTGAGAATCATTTTAATGGGGCGACCTCCTTCGATGCAGACTCGGTGGGGGGGTTGGGGCAGATTTTCGAGGCATTCCGGGGCACTGCCTTCTATGACTTCTACGTTGTCGAGCTCGAATCGATCGCAATTTCTGCGAATCAAGCTGGCTACTTCTTCGTCCCTTTCGACGGCGATAATCCGACCTTTGGGACAAAGCAAACCTGTTTCTACAGCAATTGTACCAGTACCTGCACCAATGTCCCACACTACTGAATCTGCTTGCAGTCGCAGGTAGGAGAGTAACAGCAGTCGGACTTCTCGCTTACTCATGGGAATTCCTGGTAAACGTTCAAATAAGTCATCGGGAATACCAGGAGTCACGTAGGGCCAAAGCATAGTTTTATTTTTAATGGAAGGAAGAGGGAAGAAGGAAGAAGTCCGAGGGAAGTTCGGCAACGGATTATGTACGGGATGTAACGGATGTAACGGATGTAAGTTCGTCGGAAGAGGGAAGAAGGAAGAGGTCCGAGGTCCGAGGGAAGAAGGAAGAAGGCTATAACGGCTTTGTTTAGGGTGAAAAGAGGGAAGATTTTTCCCATCTTTCGTTATCCCCATCTCCCACTATCCCCATCTCCCCATTTCCCCCAAGTCTTAATATTTACTCTCGCACAACTTTGAGGGTTTGGAGGCTTCTATCGCTGCAACCTGTGATTTGGCCGCCTGCTGCAAGGACTTGTTGCAGGTAGTCTAGGGCTTCTGGGGTAATGATTTCACCGGGCATCAAAACTGGTATTCCTGGGGGATAGGGACAGATGAGCTCGGCGCACAGGCGATCGACCGCTTTGTCTGCAGCTACAGTTTCCACTGGGGAAAAGAAGGCATCGCGGGGGGAGAGGGTGCGATGGGGAGAGGGGGAGAGTGGGGGAATGGGAGAGGGGGAGAGTGGGGGAATGGGAGAGGGGGAGAGTGGGGAATGGGAAAAATCTTGCTTGTTGCTTGTTGCTTCTTGCTGAAATATCGAGCTATTAAATCCGTTAAATCCCGCACATCGATCGATGTCGAACTTGCTTCTTTCTGCTAAAACTGTGAAAGCTTTAACTAGATTTTCGATATCTGATTCTGTATTCCCCAAACTGATAATAAATGTGAGATGTTGCGGCATGGGAAGTTCTGCTGTGACTGCGAGTTCCGAGTGCATGATTTCATCTGCGAAAAATCCTGTGATGCCTAAATCGGATACTTTTACTGTTAGCCTCGTTCTGTCTAATGCGGCAAAACCGGGCGTGTTTGATGTTTCTAAAACTGATAAGCCGGGAATTTGATTGAGACGATCGCGCGCTTGGTCTGCTAATAGTAAGGTTTGAGCCATTAATTCTTTGCCACGGAGTGCGATTTGTTGGCGGGCTGCATCTAAGGATGCTAACAATAAGTAGCTGGGACTGGTGGATTGTACTAGCTGCAATGCTCGATCGAGTTTTTGGATATTTATACGATCGCCCTTGAGGTGCAGCATCGATGCTTGTGTCATTGCACCGAGGGTTTTGTGGATTGATTGTACCGTTAAATCTGCCCCGGCTGATAGGGCCGGTTCTGGTAAGTTTGGGTGAAAGTTAAAGTGCGCGCCGTGGGCTTCGTCTGCTAATAACGGGATGTTGTATTGATGGGTAATTTGGGCGATCGCCCGCAAATCCCCGCAAACGCCGTGATAGGTTGGGTAAACTATCATTACTGCTTTCGCGTCGGGATGTTGTTCTAGGGCTGCTGCTGTGGCTTCTGGGGTGATGCTGTTGGCAATATCCCAATCCGGGTTGTATTCTGGATTGACAAAAATCGGAATTGCGCCGGATAAAATCAAACCTGAAATCGCCGATGAGTGGATATTTCGAGGTAGGATAATTTTATCGCCGGGGCCGCAAGTTGCTAAGATGGCTGCGATAATTCCGCAAGTTGAACCGTTAGCCAAAAACCGAGTTGATTGGGCTCCAAATGCTTGGGCGGCTAATTCTTGAGCTTCGGCAATTGCACCTTCTGGGTTAAAGAGATTGTCTAACTCCGGCAATTCGGGCAAATCCGAGCGAAATACTGTCGCACCGAATAAGTCAATTAAGGGCCCTGAGATTCCTTGTCCGCGTTTATGTCCGGGGGCGTAGAATGGGGCGTGCGGATGATTTGTGCGATCGCGCAGGGCATCTAATAGCGGTGTTTGTTGTTGAGGGTTGGGTGCTGACACGCTTAATTTTATTTGTTGTAGTTGATATTTAGTTTAATACCGAAGGCTTAGTTTTAGGCTGGCATAACAGTTAATCATAGCTCTTTAGATAGATGTGTAATTTATTTTTAATTTAGCATACTTGTACAAGTGCCGTATAAATACTTGATTGACATTGCAACCGCAGATGTTGGCAGAGAAACACAGATGAACGCAGATAAATGCAAGAATTTAATTGGAAACATGGCAATTAAATTTTACGGTAATTAAACAAGGTCACACATTAGTTATTTTTATTTATCAAAAAATGGCTGGAAGTGGCGACAAAATTTTCGAGAAACATCTCTATTAGCTGAGCAAAAAAGTAACATGATTTTTCCCAACTCTACTCCGTTTCCAGGCCCGCAGATTCCCAGTACCGAACCGGGGCTGCCGGAAATTCCTTCGTCGCCACCGGTGCCGGGCCCGGTACCCGAACCGATTCCTGGCCCAGTACCGGAGCCGGTACCAGCCCCAATTCCGCAGCCAATTCCCGAACCGGTGCCGGAAACTGTACCCTCGCCGATTCCTCAAACAGTGCCGGGGCCTATTCCTCAGACAATCCCTGAACCAATCTAAATTATGTTTTAGTCGATCGCGAAATTTAAGATTGTTTGTGAGGTCGATCGCCCAAACCGATTTTCTCGCAAGTCCCCAATTTGTTGATGGGACAGGGACAGGTTCTGGGCGATATTTTACGTGACCATTTGTAAACCCTTGAGCCATCGACCTAAAGTTAGAGTTTTAGGCGGGCACAGGCGCGAACATTGGGCGATCGATCTGATATATTGCGGATACTTATGATATTTTGATACAGTGATATGTTTCTAAATAGCTATGCTTACCGCCGGAATTGTCGGACTGCCTAATGTTGGCAAATCTACTTTGTTTAATGCTCTGGTTGCTAATGCCAAGGCGACTGCTGCTAATTTTCCTTTCTGTACGATCGAGCCAAATACGGGTATCGTGGCAGTACCAGACGAACGGTTGAAGGTGCTGAGCGATATTTCCAAATCCGTGCAAACTGTGCCGACGCGGATGGAGTTTGTGGATATTGCGGGTTTGGTGAAGGGTGCGAGTCAGGGGGAAGGACTGGGAAATCAGTTTTTGTCTCACATTCGGGCTGTAGATGCGATCGTCCATGTTGTCCGCTGTTTTGACAATGATGATATCATTCACGTTGCAGGTTCTGTCGATCCCCAGCGAGATATTGACATTATCAATCTAGAATTAATTTTAGCAGATTTGGCTCAAATTGAACGCCGGCTCGATCGCACTCGCAAACAAGCCCGCAACAACAAGGAAGCTCAAGCAGAAGTGGACGTGCTTGAAAAGTTAGTTGTGGTTTTGAATGCAGAAAAACCCGTGCGCCAGTGCAGTTTAACTGAGGAAGAAGCTGAATTAGTTAAAGGCTTAGAATTGTTAACAAACAAGCCGATTATCTATGCGGCTAACGTGTCTGAAGACGATTTGGGAACTGGAAATAGCTATGTCGAACAAGTTCGGGAAATAGCAGCTAAAGAAAATGCTAAGGTTGTCATAGTTTCGGCGCAAGTTGAGTCAGAATTGGTAGAGTTGCCAGAAGAAGAACGGGTAGATTTTCTCGAATCTCTCGGCGTGACTGAAGGTGGCTTAAAATCTTTGATTCGAGCTACTTACGAATTATTGGGTTTGCGGACTTATTTCACTAGCGGGCCCAAGGAAACTCGCGCTTGGACGATTATAGCGGGAATGTTAGCACCGCAAGCAGCAGGAGTGATTCACTCGGACTTTGAGCGGGGTTTCATCCGGGCCGAAACTGTAGCGTATGAAGATTTGGTTGCTACGGGCGCGATGAATGCAGCTAAGGAAAAAGGCTTAGTTCGCAGTGAAGGAAAAGAGTATGTTGTACAAGAGGGGGATGTGCTGTTGTTCCGATTTAATGTTTAGTTTTTTCAGGAGATAAGCAAATGCAGATAGATATAGTTTCGCTGATAATTGCTTGGTTGGTAACATCGGTGAGCTTTTTTATTCTTTCCAAGTTGCCCATCGGGGTAGATATTGACACTTTTGGAAAAGCGATGGTTTCGGCTGCAGTTTTTGGATTGCTGAATGCTTTAGTGCGGCCGATTTTTGTATTTTTGGGCTTCCCTATTGTATTGGTAACTTTTGGTTTGTTTATGATTGTTATCAATGCTGCTATCTTTGGATTGGCTGCTTGGCTAGTCGAAGGGTTTCGCTTGCGGTGGGGAATTTGGAGTGCTTTGTTGGGCGCTGTAGCACTGGGTTTTATTAACTCTTTGCTCTATCAGGTGTTGGGTACGCTACCAAGTGTACGGTAGATAGAAAAAGTAACGCGAAAGGGGCGGGTTTATCTGTGTTGTTAGCTATAGCAAATATCTCCCGCAAAACCCGCCCCTAATGACTCATGACCAATGACCTATGACCAATGACCTATGACCTATGACCTATGACCAATGACCAATGACCTATGACCAATGACCAATGACCAATGACTCATGACTAATGACCAATGACTAATGACCAATGACTAATGACCTATGATGAGTAATTGTCAGGGACAAAAGCCTCTCGACTGCGACTATTTTCCACAGGCCAGTCTGGATGTTCTCCACCGATAATCAATTCTTCAACCGTCACGAATTCTTTGCTTAGTTGCTGGAAAACATTAATTAAAATATCGATGCCGATAGCGTCGCTAGTCCCTAAATCAAACCAACAGCGAGCCCAAGAACCTTGATACTCCATTTCTCCCATATTGTGCATCAAAGCCATCATGCTTTGGTCGGCTAGATTAACATCGTAATCCATGTCACTAATATCTAAGCCTTCATCTTGAACTTGCAAATTTTCGGCATTAAATCCCCCTAGTTTTCCCAAGAAAAACCAAGAGTCAAATACTTCTTCAACATACTGTTTTTCACCGTTTGAAGGCACGTTGCTAAACTTCAGCCAAATCCAGAGGTCAAAGGGGTTAAACTCGCGAAACTGTACTTTCATGGTTTTTTGGTATTTTTATAGTGGTGGTAAAGCCGTCGGCCCCCAGATGCCACCTGCATCTCTAATTTTATCGCGCATTGGGTCGCAGTTGCGAGATTTGCTGTCGAGACGGTTGCGGGTTTTGCACTGCTGAAAGAAGATTTCGGCTACTAGGCTGCGCGGTAGTTGGTCTGGTTTGACTAAGGCTGCGTCGAAGTTTTGACGGGCTTCTTCTAGTAGGGTTTTGTTGCTTTCTTTTCCCCTGGCTTCGGAAAACAAGATTTGTGCTTTGAGATAAAGAATTTCTGGATTGTTTGGCGTTTCTGCTAGGGATTTGTTGGCAAATTCTAGGGCGCGATCGTATTTTTTCAAGTCTCGATAGCCTACTGCCATGCCGCGATAAGCTAAGTAGCGGGGAGAAGCTTTTTCTTCCAGTCGTTTAATGGCTTCGCTGGGGTTGGAAAAGGGCAGGTTTGTGGCTAGCATTAAGTCCATGTAGCCTTTAAGCAGGTTGAGTTCTGGGTCGTTGGGAGCTATTTTTTCGGCTGCATCTAGGTATTGAAATACTACTCGCAGTTTGTTGAGTGCTTGGGGCGCGCCTTTGGCTGTTCCTTCTTTGGCTATGGCATTTGCTCCTTCGAGAAAGTGACCGACTGCTGTGTATAGATTGCCGCGCAAGGGGTTAGTTTTGGTCAATTGTTCGCCTACTTCGCGGGTTTTTTGCGCGTAGGAATTCATCGAGTCGAAGTCTTGCTCGATGTAGGATAGGGAGGCTGCCATTGCATAGGCTAGCGGCTCGTTTGGTTCGGCTAATAGTGCTTGTTGAACTTGGACTTTTGCTTGTTTGTAGTTTCCTTGTTCAAACATTGTTTTGAAGGCTGCTTCGGTGTTGGGCCCGATCGCCTGTGGGTTGCTGCTGCGAAAGGGATCCCCCGCTACTGCAGAGTTAATGCAGATGCTCAGGACGATCGCACTTGCTCCAAGGGCGATCGCCCCCACAGTCTTTTTGGAACTCAACATCTGCTTGCCAATGGACGCTAAAATAGTTTTCATCATCGTCAATTCTCAAAAAGCAATTGATTGTAAACTGGGAATCTGAAAATTAAAAATTCAGACTTCCGGGCCGCGACTCAAAAATCGATCGGATGGTCTTGATTTTTCCTGGCTATTGCTGTATACTTTAATAATGGGACTGTGAGCATTCATAAAATTTCTGCACATATTTTCATTATTAAATAATAGCATTAAATAATCTCAAAAGCAAGGGGGAAAGCTCAAAAAAAAAGGTCGATTTTTGTAAAGATTTATGTAAAATAATTGTGTGCGATCGGTATCAGCCAGAAAAAGCCTGAATCATCAATAGCACATCGAAGGACTAATAACCAATAACTAATAACCAATGACCAATAACTAATGACTAATGACTAATGACTAATGACTAATGACTTTTTCACAACCAACAACTGCCATTAATGCTTTATCTAAAAAACTTAGTCTATCATCCTACAGCCTGTCCGAATGCTATTCTGAAAAATATCAACTTAGAACTGCCATCGCAGCAAATGGGGCTGATTGTAGGTCGCAGCGGTTCCGGCAAAAGTACGCTCTTAGAAATATTAGCAGGTTTAGCAGAAAAAACTAGCGGCGACATCCGCTGGCGCGAACAAGAATTAACACCGGAACACTTGCAACAGTTAGGAGGTTTAGTATTCCAGTTTCCCGAAAGGCATTTTTGCGGAGGCACAATTTTAGAAGAATTGCGACTGGGACATCCTGAATTGGGACAAGAACAAATTAACTCAGCAATGATAGAGGTGGGACTCGGACATTTGCCGCTGCGTAGTTCTCCCCACGCTTTGAGTGGCGGACAACAGCGCCGGGTAGCCCTAGCGGTGCAACTAATTCGCCAGCCGCATTTACTGCTTTTGGACGAACCGACGGCGGGTTTAGATTGGTCGATGCGCCGACAGTTGGTAAGCTTGTTGGGTAAGTTGAAAAGTCACTGGACTTTGTTGATTGTCACTCACGATGCTAGCGATTTGTTGGGCGTTGCTGATAAATTTTGGACTTTAGACCACGGGGATTTGCAGGAGGTCGATCGGGCTAAGTTAGAGGCTAAGGAAACGAGTTTTGTAAGTTCTTAGTCATTGGTCATTAGTCATTAGTTATTGGTTATTGGTTATTGGTTATTGGTTATTAGTCATACCAAATCCGGGTTGGGTATCCCCTTTATCAACGAGTCGGCGCAGGCCGACATCGTTTGTGTAGACGCGGTTTCAACCGCCGAATCATAAAAGGGATATGTTACCCGAATCTAGTATCAGTCATTAGTCATTGGTCATTGGTCATTGGTCATTAGTTATTGGTTATTGGTTATTGGTTATTGGTCATTGGTTATTATAGCGGTTCTCAATCTTGGTGAGGTATCCGGGATACTTCCACTCCTGCCTATGCCCGGTTTGGCCTATGCCATATACCCGTGAGAGCACCTCATGTTACGCTCGAAAGGCTATAGTTGGTGCGGGCAGGTATAACGCATTGTGAAGTATTTTTAGGTATTTTGGAGCGGAGAGAATTTGCAGAGTTTACGAAATAGTAGGAATAGAAGATGAATCAGATGACAGTGCCTGTGTTGCCGGAAATGAATGAATTGTGGCAAAAAACGCTGAATTGGCAGCCGGATGAGTCGCAGCAGCAACAATTTCAGCGGCTTTACGAGTTGATTGTTGAGGGAAATCGTTCCTTGAATTTAACTCGAATTACTGAGCCTGTTGAGTTTTGGGAAAAACATTTGTGGGATTCTCTGCGGGGAATTGCGAGACTGCTGCCACCTAATCAAAATTTGGCGGAAAATAACGATTCTCCCGCAAAGCACCCGTTGAAAGCGATTGATATCGGGACTGGTGGCGGTTTTCCGGGGTTACCGATCGCGATCGCCCTACCGCATTTATCTGTCACTCTCCTGGATTCTACTCGCAAGAAAATCACTTTCTTGGACACGATTTTGCCGTCTTTAGGGATAGAAAATGCGGTGACTTTGCTGGGCAGATCCGATGAAATTGCTCGACAGTTGCCCCATAAACAAGCTTACGATTTAGCCCTTCTGAGGGCTGTTGGAGCCGCTTCTGCGTGTGCTAAATACGCGCTGCCTTTCCTAAAAAACGGCGGTTTGGCTGTGCTTTACCGGGGGAATTGGACGGCGGAGGAAGAGACGGATTTGCAAAGTGCGATCGAGCGTTTGGGTGGCACACTTGAGTCAGTCGAATCATTCACAACGCCCACGAGTCAGGGCGCGCGCCACTGCGTTTACTTGCGGAAAACTGTACAGCAGTTCGATCGCCCGATGCGTTAGCTAGAGAACCGCTATTTGGCGGGATTAATATCAAGGGATGTTTGTATTTTAGAGATAACAAATAGTGTAGCTCGATCGCACCTACACTATTTGTGAAACTAACCGATCGCCTTTTCGTAGCGCTTGTTAACTTCCGTCCAATTAACAACATTCCACCAAGCTTTTAAGTAGTCAGCACGCAGGTTTTGATACTTGAGATAATAAGCGTGTTCCCAAACATCATTGCCCATAATTGGGTAATTTCCTTCCATGAAAGGGCTGTCTTGATTGGCAGTAGTTGCAATTTCTAATTTGCCTGCTTTGTTGCGAACCAGCCAAACCCAACCGCTGCCAAAACGCTTAGTACCGGCTTCGTTAAATTTGGCTTGAAAATCGCTAACACTGCCGAAATTTTGCTTAATTGCTGTGGCAATTGCTCCTGTGGGTTCGCCGCCGCCTTTGGGACTCATGATTTCCCAAAACATACTGTGATTAAGGTGTCCGCCGCCGTTATTGCGTACAGTTGTGCGAATATCTTCCGGCACTTTGCTCAAATCTTTGAGCATATTTTCCGCACTAATATTTTTAAGTTGCGGGTGTTTGCTGACAGCTTCGTTGAGGTTTTTAACGTAGGCGGCGTGATGTTTGTCGTGGTGAAATTGCATTGTCCGCGCATCGATGTGCGGTTCTAAAGCGTTGTATTCGTAAGGTAGAGGCGGCAGTGTAAAAGGCCCGGGAGTTTGGGCTACTTTTGTGTCTTTAGAAGCTGAACTTGCTTGCAGTACATTATTTCCTGATGCTTGGCAAGCACCTGCGGTAAGAGCTCCGACGCTAGCTGTTAGCAAATACAAAAAATCTCGGCGTTTGAGTGTCATAAAAAGTACCTAAGTGAATTATTAACTGTTTTAGCTCAGGTTGAAGCAAAATGGGAGGGAGTTTGGAAAAAAAAGTTCTATCGCCCGAATGGATGAGACGGATGGGTGATGGTTGTGAGACTTTTTTGAGTATACGCTAATTGTGTGCGCCTGAGTTTTACTCATGTGTTCCGGTTAACTAACCCGATTTCTTTGTTGAAACCGGGTTTTTTTTGATTATTCTTGGGAAAGACGCTGCACGGATTCGCCTCCAAAAAGTCGATCGGCTGCTTGGAGAATACCGGGAATTTTGGCTGCGTGGGGGCTGTGGGCGAGACAGCGGCGCAAGTCTAATTCATCGATGCGATGGCGTTCCGCCCCGCAAGCTACGGCTTTTTGACCAGGAAACCAGTGGCTGGCGTTACCTAAAAGGTTGTAGCGCATCTTGCAATAGTCGATCGCATCGTAAGCATTCGCCAAATTCCACAGCCACAAAATCACACGAATGTTAACCTCTCCGGGAGTATTTTCGATAGTTGGCAAACCGACATCCCAAGTCTTAAACCAATCTTCTCCTAATTTATCAATCGCTGCCTTTTCCAACCTAGCTAATATCGGCGGCAACAATTCATCGGCTCTATCTAACAATTTTACAGTTGTCAGATGCTCGTTAAAATCTTCAGGTTTGGCAGCACCCAAACTCAAAGTATGTACTTGCGGGTGCGACAAACAAAACAAATCGTTAAACACCATCGGACTCAGGGGATAGCACAAATCAACCAATTTTTGCGATGGGTTGTAAAGTTGACCGCCTTTGTCAGAAGGGCTGATAATAAAAACGCCCATGTCGTGACGTTTTGCCGCTTCAATTGCGGGCCAATTAATTTGATTGATGTAGTACCAGTGCAAGTTAATATAATCAAATTGATTGGTTTCAATGGTTTTAACAATCACATCCGTCGGCCCGTGAGTTGCAAAACCAATAAACCGAACTTTGCCTTCTGCTTGCAATTGTTTAGCAACATCCACACAGCCGCCGGGACGCATAGATTCCTCTAGCAATTCCCACGTATTAATGCCGTGTAGGGAAAATAAATCGACGTATTCTAGTTGCAAATAAGCTAAGGATTTATTGAATTCTTCGCGAAACTCCTGGGAGTTAGCTTGGGGATTTACTTTTGTTTGAACTATTAATTTTTCGCGGGGAAACTGCGGCAAAATCAAGCCTAACTGCATCTCGGAAGTGCCGTAACCGCGAGCAGTTTCTATGTGATTGATGCCGCATTCGATAGAATAGCGAATTGTGGCTTCTACATTTTGTTGATTGTCTGGTGGAATCTCATTTACTGGTACGTCTTGCCATTTGTGGTGATATCTCATGCCGCCACAGGAAAAGACGGGCATGGATAATTCTGTGCGGCCAAATCTGCGATATTGCATCATAAGTAGAAGGAAGAAGTCATTAGTCATTAGTCATTAGTCATTAGTCGGTAGGGGCGGTGGATGGTGCGTGCCCGCCCTCTTAGCTTAGCAGTCATTAGTCATTAGTCATTAGTTAGTAGTTAGTAGTTAGTAGTTATTAGTTAGTAGTTATTAGTGCTGTCCCCCGAGCTTTCCGTCCAACGTCATCAGGAATAAGGAACCATAATTATGATTGCAGTTATCAATAAATTCCTAAATTTATTGGTGGTTAATATACATTGATCGACCAGGCTTTTTGTTTTTTTTAGGCTGCACTCTACCTTATAATAGTTTTGTTTAGAACAGGCAAGATGCCTGTTCAACCAAGAATTTTTGACAATCTGCAGGTAAGCTTTGACTATTTAGAAATCTCGCGAACTGCGGGTTTTCCTTCCTTGATTTCGCCTACTAAAACTAAATCAGTACAGCCTACAAATAAGCCATTTTCTAACACACCGGGAATGTTATTCAATGTTTTTTCCATTTCTCCGGGGTTAGGAATGTCATCAAATTTGACATCAATTACCATGTTACCTTGGTCGGTAATTACTGGGCCGGCTTTTTTGATTCCCATGCGGAGTTCTGGTTTGCCTCCCAATTTTTCGATGGCGCGAGTAACGGGGGTGATTGCCATCGGTATTACTTCGATGGGTACGCGAAAAGTAGAACCCAATTTATCTACCATTTTGGAACTGTCAACTACTACAATAAACTGAGTTGCGAGGTAATCGACCACTTTTTCGCGGGTGTGCGCTGCGCCGCCACCTTTAATTAAGTTGAGGTGGGGATCGACTTCATCAGCGCCGTCTATAGCTACGTCAATTCTGTCAATCTCATCTAATGTTGTCAGCGGCACTCCGTATTGTTTGGCCAATACTTCTGATTGAAAGGATGTCGGGACTCCTTTGATATCTTTGAGCTCTCCTGATTTTATGCGATCGCCCAATGCTTGAATAGTATAAGCTGTAGTTGACCCCGTGCCGAGTCCGACAATCATACCAGATTTTACGCGATCGGCTGCTGCAAAGCCGACTTGCTGTTTCATCAATTTTACGGGATCTTGTTCTGTGGTCATGTTCGGTACTCCTTAATAGTTTTAAGATTATACCATTTATCATGGATTTATTTAACCGCAGAGAGCGCAGAAAACGCTGAGAGGAAGAAGAAGAACAGAGGCAAATTGCAAATTATTTCAAGTGAAAACTTCTCTCTTTCTTCTCTGCGCCCTCTGCGCCCTCTGCGGTTAAACAAAAAAAAATCTAGTTCAAAAGTCGGCGGATAATTGCCATAATGAAAATCGGATTTCTGGATACCTACACTTGGGATTATAATATTGATACTCCTTACCGCGAACCTTTGGGCGGCACTCAGTCGGCTATTTGTTATTTGGCTGAGGCGTTGGCTGCGCTGGGAAGCGAGGTATTTTTACTTAACAATACTTCCGAGTCTGGGATGTCGCGCGGTGTTGATTGCAGGCAGCGGGTAGGGAATAAAGCTAATTTAGAATTGCTGCGATCGCTCGATTTTTTAGTTATAGTCAATATAGTCGGCAAAGCGCTGGAAATTAAGCCGCTTTTGGGCCAACATACTAAGTTGATTTTGTGGATTCATAACGAACCAGGCTTTGTCTTTCTTGAAAATTTTAATAATCCTCAAGAAGTTAATGCTTGCGATGCGTTTGTTTTTGTTAGCGACTGGCAGCGCGAGCAATTTCACACTCGTTTTGGGATTGACTCGAATCGCAGTTATGTTTTAAGAAATGCGATCGCACCTTGTTTTGCTAACATCTTTTCCGAGAATGTTTCAATCCTCTCTCAAAAATATCTACCGCCAATTATAGCTTACACCAGCACTCCCTTTCGCGGACTAGATATTTTGTTAAAAGTCTTTCCCGAAATTCGTCAAGCTGTCCCCGGCACTAGATTAAAAGTATTTTCTAGCATGAAAGTACACCAAATAGACGACAATGATAACAATCTTTTTTTCGGTCAACTTTACCGCCAGTGTCAGGCAACAGCAGGCGTTGAGTACATCGGTTCGGTACCGCAACCCGAACTCGTCCGGCAACTGCGTTCAGTCGCGGTTTTAGCTTACCCTAATACCTATTTGGAAACGTCATCTATTGCGGTGATGGAGGCGATGGCCAGCGGTTGCCGGATTGTGACGAGTGATTTGGCGGCTTTGCCGGAAACAACGGCTGGATTTGCGCGTCTAGTTTCTCTGTCGGGGAGAGAAAATTTGGCATCGGTAACTAATTGGAACCGTGCCGGAAAACCGGATTGGGAGGGATATACAAGGCGGTTTTTTGAGGCGACAGTCTCAGTTTTAAAAGAGTTTGCGGGGGCCGGCCGCGCCACTGCTGAAAATGATCTGAGACGGCAGGTAGAATATATAAATCGAGGGTGTACTTGGTCTGTGCGTGCCGGAGAGTGGGTAGAATGGTTGAATATTATTAGTGTAAAACCTGTAAGAGTGGCAGAGAAAATGATCGCGGATTCTTTGGTAGATTTCAAGGCAGTTAAAAGTTATTTCCTAAAGGGCAATCGGCTGAAAGATGCAGGCAATTTCGATGGCGCTATTGAAAATTATCAGCAAGCTTTAGAGTTGAATCCAGCCGAGGCGGAAGTTCATAAAAAGTTGGCGGAAGTTTATATTTTGCAAGGAGAATTTGCTAGGGCGATCGCCCAATGCAATCTCGCCCTTAAATTCCAACCGAATTTTGCTGCCGCTTACTTGACGCTGGGTAATGCCCTGCAGGCTGAAGAGAAGCTGGAAATGGCAATTAAAGCTTATTTGCAAGCTTTAGAAATTCAGCCTAAATTTGCCGAAGCTAGCGCGAATCTCGGCAGTATGTATTACAAGTTAGGGCAATTGGAACAGGCGGCAAATTGTTACCAAAAAGCTCTTGCTATTAATCCCAATTTGTGTTCGGTTCATTTGATGCTGGCAGGCGTTTTGCAGCAGCAAGGAAAGTTAGATGCAGCAATTGCTTGCTGTCAAAAAGTGCTTCAAATGCAACCTGGAGATGCTAGCGCTGCGGAAAAAATATCGAGTTTAATTAAACAACAACAGCAAGCAACTGTCGCCAGCCAAGTCATCGAATTAGAAACAGAATCAGACGCAGCGCAACCAATCTCTGTCAATAAAGATGAAGGCTACGGCTTGCAGCCTTCTAGCATCAATTTGCCGCCTGCGCCTACCACAGAAAATTTAAATACTCCGTTTACCAATCCCGCCGCAGTTTCCGAACAAGTTACCTCGCTGAAGGTTCCAGACAGCAGACAAGTTGCCAATTATCAAGAAGTAGAACCCTACAAAAAACTGGCAGAAAACTGTTTAGTTCAAGGTAAAATTAAAGAGGCGATCGCAGCGTGCCAGCAAGCCCTAAAAATTCGCCCCGATTACATCCACGCTTACGTCACTTTAGGCAATGCTTTGCAAGCGGGAGGCAAAATTGAAGCTGCTATTCGATCGTACTCTCAAGCCTTAGAATTGCAGCCAAATTTTGCGGAAGTGCGGGCAAATATTGGCAGTATGTACTTTAAAATGGGACGTTTGGAAGAGGCGATCGCCAATTACCAGCAAGCCATTGCCTTGAGTCCCGATTTAGCGGGCGCTCACTGGAATTTAGGGAAAGTATATCACAAACACGGCAACGTCGAAGCAGCGATCGCCTGTTTTAAAAGAACATCCGAACTCAACCCGCAGCTTGTCGGTGCCGACTTCCACTTTAACTTAGGTAATCGGCTTTTCAGTCAAGGAAAGCGCGACGAAGCCGTTGAAAGCTACTCCAAGGCGATCGCCATTAAACCCGATTGGGCAGAAGCCTATGCTAACATCGGCAGCGCGCGATCGCAACAAGGCAATCTCGATGCTGCCATCGCTTACTATCAAAAAGCTGTAAGTTTCAAGCCAGAATTAGAAGTTCTGCACTTCAATTTAGGCAACTCATTCTTACAGCTATGCAGGTACGAAGAAGCAATTATTCATTACCAAAATACCCTCAAAATCAAGCCAGATTGGCCGGAAGTTCACGCTAACCTAGGCAGTTGTTTTTCCATGCTGGGACGGCTGGAAGAAGCTTTAACCAGCTATCAGCAAGCTTTGACACTAAAACCGGATTGGGCAGAGGTTTACTGCCGGATGGGACACATTCAAAAACAAGATAAGCCC
Source organism: Microcoleus sp. CZ3-B2 (assembly GCF_036705055.1). Classification (NCBI taxonomy): domain Bacteria; kingdom Bacillati; phylum Cyanobacteriota; class Cyanophyceae; order Oscillatoriales; family Microcoleaceae; genus Microcoleus; species Microcoleus sp. CZ3-B2. Next base: position 38,898 of record NZ_JAUBTN010000054.1, read on the forward strand.
CTAGAGGCGATCGCACATTTTGAAAAGGCGATCGAATGCAGCCCCAAATTCAGCGAAGCCCACCAACAACTCTGCGACTTGCTAAGCCACTCCACCAACCTCGCCAGAGCCCGCAGCGTCGCCGACAAATACTGCGAATTTTGCGGCGACAATGCCCCAGTCATGTCAGCCACAGCCTACGTCTTTTCCTACCTACAATCAGGTGTCAGCAAACAGGCAATTCAGAAACTCGAAGAAATCGAAAAACTCTGCTACGAAAAAGTCGAAACCTTTAGCGTCATCGAACTAAAACTGCTTTACGAAATCTTCCTATTTGCAGTTTCCCACCTGCGAGACAACCGCCAAAAAAATGCCAGCTTCTACCGATTAGTTGCCAAGGAATACTACAAAAAAGCCGTCATGCAGCGGCAGCAAATCAACCGCATAAAATCGGCAAATTCCCTCACAAAAAAACAGCCCTTAAAAATCGGCTTCCTTTCCAAACACTTCCGCCGCCACTCAGTAGGCTGGTGCAGCGAAGCTTTAATTCGCGAATTAAGCCGCATCACTCCCCACGTTCATCTTTACGTCACCGGTAAACTCAACCGAGATGAAGTTACCGAACGATTTGAAGAAATGGCGGGCAAGTTTTACTGGCCGAAAAAATATCCCAACGGCTTTGCTGACGGCGGCGAAATCCTCGCAGAAATAGTGCAAGACGATTTGGATGTTTTAATAGATTTAGACTCAATGACAGTGCCGACAAATGTCGAAGTGCTGTATCAATATCCTGCGGGAATTTGCGTTTCTTGGCTGGGATTCGATGCGCCCTACATTTCGGAAAATCACTACTTTCTCTGCGACGAACACACTCATCCCCCAGGCGTTGAAGAACATTACTTAGAACAGTTAGTTAGGTTGCCTAGTTGTTCGGTAGCAATTGGCGCGCTGCAAAGCATTGCCGTGAATCGAGAAGCGATTAGAAATGCTCTGGGAATTGGCTTAAATCAAATGGCTTATTTGTGTGTTGCGCCGGGGAGAAAAACGAATCCCGAAATGGTACAAGCTCAAGTTAGAATTCTCAAACAAGTACCAGATAGTTTATTGATTCGCAAGGGCCAAGGAGATCCAGATGTTATTCACAGCACTTACCGCGAAGAATGCGATATTCAAGGAGTAGATTTTGCTCGAATTAAGTTTATCGGGCAAACCAGAACCGAGGAAGAACACCGCGCTATTTATTACGTAGCCGACGTGCTGTTAGATTCCTATCCTTACAACGGTGGCACTCACAATTTAGAGGCTTTGTGGGCGAATTTGCCAGTGGTAACTAGATCCGGCGACCAATATCTTTCGCGGATGGGTTATGCTTTTCTCAAAAGTGCAAATCTTGATGTCGGCGCGGCTTGGAGTTGGGAAGAATACACGCAGTGGGGAGTTAAGTTTGGGCGGGACGCTGGTTTGAGAAATGCGGTGAAACAGCATTTAATAAAATCTAAGCAGCCGGAACATCTCGCACCTTTGTGGAATCCTAAAAAGTTGGCTGAGGAGATGTATGAAGTGTTTCAGAAACTGTTAGCTAAATAGGTTAGTCAGTAGTCAGTAGTCAGTAGTCAGTAGTCAGTAGTCAGTAGTCAGTAGTCAGTAGTCAGTAGTCAGTAGTCA
>NZ_JAUBTN010000055.1:0-40487 GCF_036705055.1 Microcoleus sp. CZ3-B2
TAACCTTATTAGTACGCAGAGTACACAGAGTCCGAGAATATATATCTGAATCATTCCGATGCTACCGGATTTGATATGAATTGAGTTTTTGGTGGAACCATAACCCGCGCTCCGGGGCAAAAATTAACATAAATCGCGCGGAAAAATCAACATAAATCGCCGCAATTTATGTCCCAGCTAACCACTTACCAATCTTCGCTCCTGAGTCGGCGGCCCGCTAAGGCTCGCACTTGCTCGTCGGCGTCGGAAACGGCCAGCGATCGCACCAGAGGCAAAGTTTCCGCATTTTCGGGATAATGTTCGATAATTGCTTCGAGTGCTGTAAATCTGGGATTGTAAGCAAAAGAACCTGTTCTATCGTAGGAGTCAGTCAGAGCTCTCTGGCGCAAAAACTCAAACATTCCAGGCTCGTCTTTCCACCCCCGCATTAACTCTACCAGAGCGATCGCCCGCACCTGAGAATCTTCATCCTGCGCTGCCCGAATTTTCAGCCACTCAAAAGTTTGAGACTCATTTGTCCGCCCGCGAGCTAACTTTTGCAAAGCGATTTGCCTAACCGCCGGACTCTCATCGCCCTCTGCTTTAACCTCCAGCATCCTCCAAGTTTCAGCACCCGAAGGCCAGTTGCGAGCGAGTTCCTGCACCGCCACTTCCCGCACCTCCTCCTCGCCAGAATCAAGCTGAATTTTCAACCACAGCAAGGTTTCCGGCTCTTCGGGCCATTTCCGCGCTATTTCTCGCACCAGCACGCTCAGCAGGTGAGCGTCTCCCTCCGACTCCGCGAGTTTTTTGAGAAAAAGCAAAGTCTCGTCGCGGTGTCCCCAGCCCCTTGCTATCTGTTCCACCGCAGTTTCTCGGACGTTGAGGTGTCTGTCTGACTCGGCGAGATTTTTCAACCACTCAAAGACTTCGAGACTGGCTGACGGTAAGGTGGCTGCAGCTGCTACTACTACTTGGCGCACAGTCCAATAATCCTCTGAGGCCGCTATTTTTTGCAGCAGGGGCAATGTATCCGGGCTGTCGGGCCAACCTGCGGCAATCTGTTGCAGGGCTATTTCGCGCAGTTCGGCGTCGCGATCGCCCGCAGCTATATTTTGCAAAAAAGGCAGAGTTGCGGGGTTAGACGGCCAGCCAGAGGCAATTCCTTGGACTGCTGCCTGCCGGACGGTGGAACTCTGGTCGGACTCGGCGAGACTTTTGAGCAGCGGATAAATCTCTGGTTGGGCCCGCCAGCGCGAAGCTAATTCTTCGATCGCTGCTGTCCGCACTTGTTCGCTGCTGTCGGATACGGCTAGGGTTTTCAGCAGCAGGCCAACTTCTGCCACGGCCTGCCAGCCCGCTGCCAACTCCCGCACAGCTAATGTTCGCAGGGTAGAAGTTCCTGTCTCGGTCAAGTTTTTGAGCAGGGAGAAAGTACCTAAAACGCTGTGCCAACCTCTGGCTATTTCTTGCCACGCTGCGACTCGCACTCCCAAATTTTCGTCGGATTCGGCGGCGGTTCTCAGCTGCAGTAAGGTATCTGTTCGATCGCGCCAACGACGGGCCAACAGTTCCAGCGCGCAGGTGCGGACGGTCGGACTGCGATCGAACTTAGCCAGGGCGGCCACCAGTTGCAAGGTATCCTTTTTATCGGGCCAACCCGCGACCATTTCTGCGATCGCAGCCGATCGCACTGCCCAACTTGTATCGAATTTAGCGAGTTTTTTGAGCATCAGGTAAATTTCTGGCTCGTCAGACCAACTGCGGGCTATGGCTTTGACTGCTGTGGCCCGGACTTCGCCGCTGTCGCTGGAGTGTGCGAGTATTTTCAGCCAGGGCAGGGTTTGGGGGTCGTTTTTCCAGGTTTGGGCGATCGTTGCGATCGAGCGATCGCGAATTTGATAAGTTTCCTGCAATTCTTGAGCGTTTTGATAAAGAATCAGGAAAGCCGTACCGTATTGTGATAGCTTTTTTAAAGCATTTAACAGTTTTTTTTCGGTGTTTTTATTGATGCCATTTTTAACTTTTAACAGGCAGCCCGCTGCTAAAAACAAATTAATAAATTTTTCCGGTTGACCGTTTTGATCCGTCAAACATTCTATCAGTTCGCTCGCTGTTTCTCTATCTAATTTAGCTGCAATTTCTGTGAAGACATCCTGCAAAGATTCGTCCCGCCAGTGCTGCTCGAAAACTTGTGTTTTGAGTTGAGTCCAAGTCAGTTGACCAGTTTTGAGTTGTGCGTCGATTAACTCTGCAACTGTCTGGGGATTATTTTCGCAAACAAGTTTTTTTAACAACATACCAATATCTTGTCCCCTAGAGTTTGTTTGCATTTAAAAAAGACTCGGCGGTTGACATCAGGTTTATACAGGCTTGAACCATAAAAGAGCGGCTTGAAGAAAGGGCGATTAAAATTACCTTATTTTCTTTACACCGCAAAGGTGTTCGCCCTCGATGGCCCAAGCAAACGCAAGTTTGACGCTGGCGGGGTTTCAACCTTCCTCTGCTCGGTATTGTAGTATGCAGCCGATCGACTCTATTTTATACCACAATTATTTACCAGCGTCGCGCCTCAATGCAAAAGCCGCCAGCACCCACAGAAATATTGGGTTTTGGCGGAGGGTGATCGAACAATTCAGGCGGTAATTGCTCAAAGCATTAACTTCATCACCGTTTCCGACTCGCAAAATCCCCACTTGTTTTGCAGCAACCAAAGCACAAACACCTGTATTCGGGGCGATCGTTGGAGGCGATCGCACACCTACCCAAAACCATCGATATCTTACTGGGACGCACTCTACAATTTTTTAAATTTTAATGATTATTTAAGCTCCCATGCTGGAATACTGCTTTAAACCCTGCCGCCACAGCCAGCGATTCCACACAAAAAACACCGCACTCCAACCCAACATTACCAGTAAACCGCGGCCTACATCTACGGGCAATCCTATCAAGATTGCAGCGGGAAAATGAATTAAATAAGGAAACGGTGTCCACAAAACTACTTCGCGCACGGCTGGGGGAAACACTTCTAGCGGCGCGACAAGTCCCGATAAAAACAGGTACATTAAAAACCAGAATTGTTCGATCGCACTTGCCCTCTCGATCCAAAAAGCAAACAGCGCAAAGGTATACTGAATCAGGAACCGCAAACAAAAAGCGAAAACGAGAACCAACAAAAACAGCAAAAATCTGCCCAAACTCGGCAGCCAAAAAGACTGCGGGTAAAGTGCAAAAAATAGCAGCACTAATCCTAATACAAACGGTAGCCTCGCAAACCTTTCGGAAACGTGAGATGCGAAGTGATGCCATACGGGATCTAGAGGCTGCAACAATCTATTAGATAACTTACCTTCCACGACTTCTTTTTCAAACTCCCAAATCACCCAAACCACATTAGTTTGTCTGACTATGAAAGCTGCTAAAAAGTAACGGGCAAAGTCGATCTGCTTCAGCGCAAATTCACCACTTTCGGCCGCTTGCATCCACACACCCATCAAGATAAACGGCAAAGCTCCCGACAGCGCCCACAAAAACAATTCCTCCCGGTATTCGAGCATATAAGCGTAGTAGGTGACGAGCAAAGTTTTAGCAATTTTAATGTTTTTTTTCATATTCATTTTCACTGAAAGAATACTGAATTTAACTCAAGGAAAGAAGAAATAGGTAGAGATTCTTAATGTGCGCTACCAGGCAGATTCTGGTAACGAGACACGAGCAGGGTAAAAAGGCTGGTAATAATAAATCACGATCTCCCGAAATCCCCTTTCTTAAAAGATAATTTGATGCTTTCTTGACCCCTTAACAAAGAAAATGTTTGACGGTTGTTTGCTCCCTTTGTCAAGGGAGATAGGAGTAATATCTACACTTTACCCGTGCGAAAAACTCGACCAATTACCTCTTCAATTGGCGGATCGGTAACACTCAAATCGATAACTTCTAATTCTGCTAAAATCTTCGACACGCTTACCGTCAGTTCCTCCCTTTTTACCAAAAACCGCACGGAATTACCTTCAATTGATTCTACCTCGCCGTAACCAAAAGCGCTATCTTTGGCCAAGGGTTCGGCTAATTTTACTTGAACTTCCCGATAAGGTGCAAACCTGTCGAGCAATCCGTCCAAACTGCCATCATAAACTAATTGCCCTTCATGGATTAACAAAACGCGCTTGCACAAAGCAGTAATATCAGCCATGTAGTGACTTGTCAAAAGTACCGTTGCTTGATAGCGCTCGTTATATTCCCGGAGAAATTGCCTGACGCTAAACTGTGCGTTGATATCTAAACCTAAAGTCGGTTCATCTAAAAATAATACCTCCGGCTGGTGCAGCAAGGCAGCCATGAATTCTGCTTTCATGCGTTCGCCCAAAGATAGCTTTCGCACTGCTTGATTTAACTTGCCTTCTAGTGACAGCATTTCTGTCAATTCTCCGACTCGCCGCCGATAATCTGCATCGGAAATTCCATAGACAGCGGCGTTGATTCGCAGAGAATCGAGCACTGGTAAATCCCAAATTAACTGTTGTTTCTGCCCCATCACTAAGGTAATTTTTTGCAGAAAATCTGCTTGGCGGCGGAAGGGAGTGCGATCGCACACTGTCACTGTACCATCAGAGGGATAAATTAAACCAGTCAGCATTTTCAGCGTCGTAGTTTTGCCCGCACCGTTAGCGCCGAGAAACCCCACCACTTCTCCGGGTTCAATACTGAAAGAAACGCCGTCAACTGCTTTGATATTGCGGTAAGTGCGGTTAAAAAAGTGCTGGACTGTTCCCTTAAGTCCCGGTTGTTTAATCGCTACTGGATAAACTTTGCTCAAGTCTTCTACAAAGATAATTGGCATCGGCTTTAATTTTAACTTTAATTTTAACTTTTATTTTAATCTGCGATTTTGCGATCGGCTGTGCCAAGATGGAAATAATTGTCAGATATCCATTAATCGCAAAAAATTTACAACTATGGTACTCACTCCCGATCGTTCACGCATCTCTCGTTTGGTAGGAGACAATTCTCCTGAAAATATTACACTTGTACCGGGACAACTTGCTAGTTTTTCTGGGGGAGTTTGGATGCTGGGCGGCAATGATACTGTCACGGGTTCATCGGATGCAGAACGGATTTTCGGCAACGATGGTAAGGACAGTCTGTCAGGCGGGCCCGGCAATGATTCTATTTACGGCGGCAAAGGTGATGACGATATTTTGGGAAAAAGTGGGAATGATGTTTTGACAGGGGATAGAAATAGCGATTTTATTGATGGCGGTGTGGGAAATGATTTGCTGCGCGGCGGTCAAGGTGTTGATTTGTTAGTTGGCGGTGATGGTAACGATACTTTAATTGGCGACAGAGATGTGGATATTTACAAAGGAGGTGCGGGGAGAGATGTTTTTGTTTTTCGAGTCGATCAAGCGGGAATGGGAGTAGGGGGAATAGAAGTTCCTGATGCAGTAATTGTGGACTTTGATAAGTCGAATGATTCTATCGGACTTAGTGTGGATTTTAGCACTACTCTTGTCTTCTTGGAACAGACAAGTTATAGCTTGGACGATCCGAGACTGCTGCTGCTAAATCCTGGAACTATAACGGGGGGAATGAGTTTGTTAGCCAAGGGCGGTATCTCGCAGGAAAGTCTCGATCCAGACGGCAACGGGCGCGTGGAAGCTACTAATATTAGATTTGGTTCTAATCAGGCTTTGTTGGGTACTGTGCTGAATGTAACGCCTGCTGATTTAACCGGCCGTTTGATTAATGCTAGTTCTCTGCTGTAATTTGTAGGTCTGGGGTGCGAATTACGCACCTTACTAAGGATCTAACTTACTGTCAAAACTGCGCGATAGCGCACTTTATTGTCGCGGACTTTCTGGATTGCTTCATTCGCTTGTGCGATCGCAAAAACTTCGACAATCGGCTCAATTCCAAACTTCTCTGAAACTGACAGCATTTCATGAATCATAGCGCGACCGCCGATCGGAGAAGCCGTAATTCGGCGGCGCTTCGCCAGCAGCGAAAATAACGGAATACTCAAAGGTGCGTCGGGAACTCCCACAAAAGCCAGGGCACCGTCAGAATCGAGAAAATCAATGTAGGGAACCCAATCCAAAGCAGCAGGAACAGTGCTCAACAAAATATCTAATTTACTGCTAGGCGGTTGAGGAACTTCGCCTTTTCCTACTACAATAGCTTCGTCCGCCCCCATTTTATGGGCAAATTCTGCCTTATCTTGGGAAGTAGTAAAAACTGTAACGCGGTTGCCTAATTTTTTAGCAAATTGCACGGCCAGATGTCCCAAACCGCCGATGCCGAGAATGCCGATTTCTTGCCCAGAACTCATTCCCGCGTTTCGCAAACCGGCGTAAACAGTAGTTCCGCCACACAGCAACGGCCCGGCTACTTTGGAATCGATGCCTTTGGGAATAGGAAAAGCAAAGCGGGAATCTACCATTAAATAATCGGCTAAACCGCCGGGCCCTGTAACAATTAATCCCTGGTTTTCATCGCAGAGATTTTCGTTACCGCGCAAGCAGTCGCGACAATGCAAGCAAGACGACCTTTGCCAGCCGACACCAACGCGATCGCCTACTTTTAAATGAGTCACTTGCGACCCTATTTCTGCCACTTCTCCGATAACTTCGTGACCGGGAACCAGGGGATATTTTGATTGACCCCAATCGTTGTCAATCATGTGCAAATCCGAGTGACAGATGCCACAAATTAACACTTTTATTAGACATTCGTGCACCTTGGGCGCTGCGACATCAAATTTGTATTCTTCAAGCAACCCGCCTGCTTTTTTTGCTGCTAATGCTGTGATTTGCATGGTGATATTTTCTGGTTTTTTTGTCATTATAATAGTATTTGGTCTGGTTGAACCGTCTATTTTTTGAGAAATTTAAATTTAATAACTCAAACTATCTGCCACACTCCTCTCTCCCGAAGCAGAGAGGTCAACAGAGGCTTTTTTTCGCCCCTGAAGCGCGATCTGGTTCTCCTTGGTGACAAGCACTTAGGATGGAAAACTTAATAACTTAAACACCTCCTACAGTCGTCTCTCCTGTAAGTTGCCAGATAAAAGGAGGCAGAGCCTCCGGATCTGCATTACCAGGCAGAGCCTGGTAACGAGCAATCGCTGAAGTTATTAAATTTTCATTCCTTATAACGTTCGTGGGGGACAGCACTAATAATTAATATAGCCTTTCTCAAAAAGGTACAGGTTGAGATATTAGATTGAAGGATTGAAGGATTGAAGGATCGCTCGATCGCTCATTGAGAGTGAAAACTGCTATAACTAATAACTAATAACTAATAACTAATAACTAATAACTAATAACTAATAACTAATAACTAATAACTAATAACTAATAACCATGACTAATTACCCATGAATAATTGCATCAAACCGGGGAATAATCGATAGGCTTCCGATGCAAAGAAAGCTGGGCCGACGGTAACTTCTGCACGCTGATTCTTTACAGCATCCCAGATTGCTTTAGCAATATCTTCCGGCTGAGAAGCCCAGTTTGATTTCAACATTTCGGTCATTTGTTGGCGGCGCAATTCGACTGCTGGTTCGTCTCGATCGCGAAATTGAGCTCTTTCCAAAAAATCGCTGTCGATCAAACCCGGATGTACGGCACAAACGTGAATGCCTCGGGGCGCTAATTCCAATCGCAAAGTTTCTGTTAAACCGGTTACTGCATATTTGCTGGCGCAATAAGCGGTCATTTGAGGCAAGGGCATTTTGCCGCCTATGGAACCAAGATTGACGATTGTACCCGTTTTGCGATCGAGAAAATGTGGTAAAAGTTCTTGAATTGTGTTAACGCAGCCCCAAAAATTGGTATTCATTAATTGCTGCCAATCTTCGGAGGTGGTTTGCTCGATCGCCCCCGCAAGACAAATCCCGGCATTATTCACCAAAACATCAATGTTTCCGCAAGTATCTAGGGCTTTTTGGACGATCGCCCGCACTTGTTGAATGTCGCCCACATCCCCCGCAATAGGGAAAGCGGAAGTGCCTTCACGCTGCACCTGAGCCGCTGCTGCTGCCAATCTCTCTGGCTCGCGAGCCACCATCACTACATCGTAACCTTTGCTGGCAAATAACAGTGCCGTTGCTTTGCCGCTTCCTTGAGAAGCGCCTGTAATCAAAACTGTAGGAGCCATAGATAGTTATACTTTGTAAGATAAATTCCGGTTCAACCGGAATGACTGTTGACTGTTGGCTGTTGGCTGTTGACTGTTGGAACAATACCGATGCAACTAAAAACGAAATGATTCGGACTTGTGTGATGTTGAATTTTGTAGGGGGCGGGTTCGCCAACAATAATTGCCCACAATCTACAATCTCATAAACCCGCCCTGCCCTGCGGTATTGAAACTATAGCAGATTTAAGGTTATTTTAGGCGCGCTCTAGATTGTTGTTTTTGAGTGTGGTAATTTTTAAGGATTGGCGATGGGCTTTTTTTTAACGAACCGCGAAGGCGCAAAGAACGCGAAGAAAGAGAGGAGAAGGTAAGATAAAATTAAAAGTTATGATTGGCTGCACAGATTGGGATCTAGATTTTACTAATTACCAATTACCAATTCCCCATTACCAATTCTCGAAAAAATGAATTTTCCGAAACAACCGCAGAATTGGTCGATCGCCCTATTGTTAATTATCGGCGTTTTGGCAGTCTCAACTTCTTCGATTTTAATTCGGCTGGCGAACATGGAAGCAGGCGCGGGCGGCCTCGGTTTCAGTCTGATCCTCGCCGCTTCTCGCTTGAGTTTGTCTTCCTTAATTCTGCTTCCGGCTTGGCAGAAAATTCAGTGGAATTCTTTGCAACCGGGAGCTCGGCGCTATGCTGCGGCGGCTGGTTTGTGTCTCGCCCTGCACTTTGCTCTCTGGATTACCTCACTTTCTTATACTTCGATTGCGGCTTCAACAGCCCTCGTCACCACAACTCCGGTTTGGATAGCGCTGTTGTCGCGCTTCTGGTTTGGCGAAAAACTCACCAAAATGTCGATCGCTGGCATTACTATAGCCCTTGCAGGGGGAATGGCGATCGCCCTGGGGAGTGCGGGCGCAGAAAGTGCCGGCAGCAGTAAACTCCTAGGCGATTTCCTGGCTCTGGCTGGTTCCTGGGCTGTCAGCTTGTACCTGCTGTTGGGGCGCGAAGCTCAGCGGCGGGGACTGGGAATTGGCGGTTATATCGCGATCGCCTATACTGTTAGTGCGATCGTCCTGCTGCCTCTCCCCCTCGCCTTGGGCACCCGTTATACCGATTATTCGCACATTGTATATTTTTATATTTTGTTGACGGCTGTCTTGCCTCAATTAATCGGCCACACCATTTTAAACTGGGCCGTAGTGCAAATTTCCCCAACTATAGTAACTCTTGCCGTATTGTTTGAACCAGTAGCGGCGAGTTTTTTGGGTTATTTGCTGTTTCGGGAAGTGCCCGCGCTGGCGGTACTCGCAGGTGCTGCGATACTGCTATTTGGCGTAGCAACCGCTACAGTCGGAGCAAAAAAAAGCACAGTCAACAGTTAAGAATTCTCAGCCTTGCCACTACAGTTGGCGTGAGTCAGAATAAAAAAGATTAGAGCTACAAAATACAAATCAGTGGGGAGCATATCAAGGAGTTTCCACAGTTTATAGCAAACAGCATACAGGTTGATAGTTACCTCGGACTTACGCGCGAGGAGATTGCCAGCGAGGGCAATTAATTTTTCCTTTCCCTCCTACAAGGGCTTGTGATTAATCACATTTTGGATTTTTCGTTTACCGACTAGCTCGCATTGGGTTAAAAAAAACTAAAAAACCCAGAAAATGGGTGGGTTTTAACCGACTTACACGCCTGCTCTCAGGGAATAAATTCCCTGGCAGAATTGGTTGGTAGTGCGGACTAAAGTCCGCAATCCGGGAACGGAATTTAGTCTGCACTAGGAACCTTTTTTGTTACGATCGTAGACCGAACGTGATATGACCAATGACGAATGACTAGCCTTCGACTTCGCGAGCAGCTAAAATGACTAATGACTAATGACTAATAATTAATGACTAATAATATTTGGGTGCATTTCGGAGAATAAAATTATGCTGCCAGAACAATTACAGCGGGTCATCGGCTACTTTCTAGAAGAAGCCACAGAACACATCCAAATCATCGAACAAGGCTTGCTTGGCCTGCAAAACACTGTGCAAGCTCCCCAAAGAATACACCAGCTCATCCGAGCCTCGCACTCGATCAAAGGGGGAGCTGCTATGCTCGGATTTAGCAGCATTCAGCGAATTGCCCATCGCTTGGAGGATTATTTAAAAGTGCTTAGAGAATGTCCGATCGCCGTTGATAACAGGCTGCAATCGCTGTTAACTGAAGTATCTGATATTTTAGCAGCCCTCATGCACAAGGTTTCTAAATTTTTTGGCCTCAACCACGAAGATGCAAATCAAATGCTCTCCCTCGCTGAACCGGTTTTTGACGAACTCGACGCTTATTTGAGAGTGCTGATTCCGACTCGCCTGACTGTGAGAGTTACTACCGACGAACACATTCACATTTTCTCCGGTTACTGCACATCATTGGATGAATTTTCCTCCGCCATTGCGTCGCGCGTCGGTTTGCTCCGAGGTACTATTACTCGCCACGAGCAAGAAGGCGATGGCCTTCGCCTTTATCTTGACATTTACCGGCCTCCTTACACCAGGATCGAAAACATCCGCCAAGCTGTCGAACTCTCGGGCGCTATTATCGGGACTTTTCAGACTCAGCGAGACTTTTCGTTACTGGTGACGGATTATCCGCTTTACCCAAGTGCGATCGAGCCTCCCGCAATTTGCAACGGATGTCGCTACTATTACGGCAGAAGCGACGGCGGCCATGCGCTCAACTGCACGATCCATCCCCGCGGCCCGGAAGATGAAGATTGTCGCGATCGCGAACCAGAATAAGGATTATAAAAATCAGATTGCGAACCAGGATTAGCCACCAAGGAATATTTTAGAAAAAATCAATATTCTCCATCAAACTTTTGATATAGCTCGCTATCAAATTCTTCTTTCTTCCTTGTTAATGCTATCAAATGCCAAGTTCTTTCTTCTTCCTTATTCCTTCTTCCTGATGACGTTGTACGGAAAGCTCGCGGGGGACAGGACTAATACTAATGACTAATGACTAATGACTGATGACTGATGATTAATGATTAATGACTTCTTCCTTCTTCCTTCTTCCTTCTTCTAAAATCCCCCTGAAAGCTGATATCACAACTTTAATTAATTGCATCATGCTGGAAGGATGCGCCACTGCCCAGATATTGATAGTCAGACAAGCGATCGCCATAGCTAGCAAGATGTATGTCGGAGGCATTACAACCCCGATCGCGAACCAGGTAAAAACGTGAAATAACATTGCGGCAGCCCAAAATCCAGCCACAACAGCAGACGCCCAAACTTGCATTCGAGGTCGGTTTAGTCCGATCAAAATCCCTGTTTGCAAAGTAGTCAGCAAGTTTGCCGGAACTAAAAAAGCACAGATACCTATGCAGTAGGTATGGGAAAACTGAGTAGCTGTATTGAAGTCGAGCATTAGTCTAATTGTCGGGCCTGTTGGATATACTTAAAGAGCTTAACGTAACTTGACTTTCAGCTCCTGTCATCATTAGCTTAACTTAATATTTTCCTCCCAGGGCCGGTCGGAAGACACATCTCTCTCTCCCCGTTCCAGCGAGCCATATTTTACCACAAAATTAACTTTGTGGAAAATTATTAAAAGTTCTTGAAGAATAGTAAGAAGTGCTGGCATAATTAACAGGGGGGATCGATCGCAACTGAAGAGCCAAGTCTGCAAAAATATCTAGAATGCCCGGGCCGGTAGAGCAGCAACACAACTGCTGGTTGATTTTTGACTAGATCGTTTTCGACTAGCGGACGCTCGGATGATTAATTGCTAGGGTCAGTCAAGGAATCGAGCCGTTACGCGATCGAACACTTCTGGAGATGATTGCAAAGCCCATTTTCTAGCAACTACCAAGGTAACGCCCGACAAATTATAGTAGGGGCTCCCCTCACCAACAAATCAATCCACCAGTCTAGAGATATCAACCCGCCCCCACGACTCAAATCTCAAATCTATAGAACCCTCTCAAAATTTTACAGAACCAAATAGAGAAAATGAATCGACAAATCACAATCCCAGCACTCGAAGAAGTTGACTTAACAAACTGCGACAAAGAGCCCATTCACCTATCGGGACACATTCAGCCGCACGGGGTGCTAATTGTTGTGCGAGAACCTGAACTAGAAATACTGCAAGTTAGCGAAAATACGCAAGAGTTGTTGGGATTCGATGCCAAAAGTGCGATCGGTCAAAATTTGAGCTTATTATTCGATCGCGCTCAGCTAGAAAAATTTAATGCTTGCTTGGAAAAGGAAAACTTAAAAACCGTCAATCCCATTAAAGTCTCCATCGAACAAGCAGGTAAATCATTAAAATTTGACTGCATACTCCACCGAACAGAAGGAGTTTTGATGGTCGAATTAGAATTAGCCACTACCACAGAAAGTCTTTCGGTATTTAGCTTTTATCATTCAGTAAGATCCACTGTCAGCCAAATTCAAAACGCCACAAATCTCCAAAATTTATGTCAGCAAACTGTCAAAGAAATCAGAAGAATTTCCCAATTTGATAGAGTAATGGTCTATCAATTTGACCCCGACGGTAACGGCGCTGTCATCGCCGAAGACAAAGCAGAAAACCTGACTCCTTTCTTAGGATTAAACTACCCCAATACAGATATTCCAAAACAAGCCAGAAAACTGTATTCGTTAAATTGGTTGAGGTTGATTCCCGATATTAATTATCAACCAGTCCCCCTCGTCTCCGGCAACAATTCTATTCCCAACAAACCTGTAGACCTCAGCTTTTGCGTATTGAGAAGCGTTTCTCCCATTCACATAGAATACCTGCAAAATATGGGTGTGACAGCTTCGATGTCAATTTCATTAATCAAAGATCAAAAACTGTGGGGATTGATTGCTTGCCACAACTATACACCAAAATATCTCAACTATGAAGTGCGCGCCGCCTGCGAATTTATCGGACAAGTAATGTCCTTAGAACTGCAATCAAAAGAAGGAAACGAAGACTACGATTACAAACTTTATTTAAAATCAATTCAAACCAAGATTTTTGAAGACATATCAACCGCCGAAAACTTGTCAGAAGTGTTCGGTAAATGCCAGCACAATTTGCTGGAAGCAGTCAACGCCCAGGGAGCAGCAATAATATTTGGAGACAATTGCTATCGAATCGGAGAAACACCTCAAGGAGAATCTCTTAAATGCTTAACTAATTGGGTGCAAAAAAACCTCAAAAAAGAAATATTTTATACAGACTCGTTGACCAAATTCTATCCAGAAGCTGAGGCTTTTAAAGATACAGTCAGCGGGTGTTTAGCCGTAGCAATATCGCCAATTCAAAAAATATACGTTTTGTGGTTTCGCCCAGAAGTAATTCAGACAGTCAATTGGGCGGGAAACCCCAACAAAAAACTTGAAATAGATGAAGATGGCAGCCCCAGACTGTCTCCTCGCAAATCCTTCGAGCTGTGGAAAGAAAATGTTAGTTGCCAATCATTGCCTTGGAAACCATGCGAAATAGAAGCAGCATTGGAACTAAAAAAAGCAATGATTAATATAGTCCTGCGCCAAGCCGACAAACTCAACAAATTAAATACAGCATTAGAAGCATCTGTCGCCAGAGAACGCGAAAAAACCGCTCATTTAAAAATAGCGATGTCTGAGCTTAAGCGCGCTCAAACTCAATTAGTGCAAAGCGAAAGAATGTCGAGTTTGGGACAGTTGGTGGCGGCGGTAGCCTATGAAGTCACTAACCCGATTAATTTCATTTACGGAAATCTTACCTATGCCAACGAATACAGCGAAAAACTCATCAATTTATTGCAGCTTTACGAACAGCACTATCCCTCGCCTTCGCCAGAAATTAAAGTAGAAATAGAAGCAGCAGAAGTAGAGTTTATAGTTGAAGACTTACCCAAGTTGCTGGGTTCAATGAAAGTAGGAGCTAACCGC
Organism: Microcoleus sp. CZ3-B2; assembly: GCF_036705055.1. NCBI lineage: Bacteria > Bacillati > Cyanobacteriota > Cyanophyceae > Oscillatoriales > Microcoleaceae > Microcoleus > Microcoleus sp. CZ3-B2. The sequence continues at coordinate 14,055 of NZ_JAUBTN010000055.1, forward strand.
ATCCGCGAGATAGTTCAGTCGCTGCGAAATTTCTCTAGAATTGACGAAGCAGAGATTAAACCAGTTGACATTCACGATGGATTGGACAGCGCTTTGTTGATTTTGAGCAACCGACTTAAGCCGAAGCCCGTGAAGCAAAGCTATCCCCTTGGGAATCGCCCTGCAATTCATCTCATCAAAGAATATGGCTCTCTGCCTTTGGTTGAGTGTTACGCAGTTGAGATTAACCAAGTGTTTATGAATGTGCTGACAAATGCAATTGATGCCCTAGAAGATGCCTTTGTCAACAAGCACTTATCGTCGCAGCGCGGCGGCAAAGAAGAGCCAGCCAAGAGCGGACAAATTCGGATCGTGACAGAAGTTTGTTCGGAAGAAAAAGCCGTAAAAGTTCGGATCGAGGACAACGGTTGGGGTATGGAAGAAACAGTCCGCCAGAAAATATTTGAGCCGTTTTTTTCCACCAAACCGGTGGGTAAAGGTGCAGGAATAGGTTTGGCAATTTCCTGGGAAATTGTGGTGAAACAACACGGCGGCAAATTGAGCTGCATTTCTGCCCCCGGAGAGGGAACCGAGTTGATTATTGAGATTCCGCTGAGACAAATTCATCCGAAACCGATTGTTAAATGAAAAAAAGTGCGATCGCCTCCCAAATCCACAAATCGAAAATTCGACTAAAATACAAAAGCAGCTAAGTAGATTTGAGCCAAATTTGAGGAAGCGACTGTGACAGAAAAAAATACCGCCCAATGGGATGCCGGCAGATTTGTCAAAACCTTGGCTTATTTCGGCGTTATTCCCTTCATTGGCAGCATTAGCTGGCTGCAACAACTGTTCGGAAGCAGCAGCAACCAGAAAAAAGACGAACCCAAACTCGTACTCGTAGCCGGTGCGACTGGCGGGGTGGGAAAGCGAGTTGTCAAGCGGCTGCAACAGCGGGGATATAAAGTCCGCTGTCTCGTCAGAGATACCAAAAGAGCAACAGAAATTCTCGGAAAAAATGTTGAATTAGTCGAAGGAGATATCACTCTCGCCGAGACGCTAACGCCCTTAGTAACCGAGGGGGTAGATGCAGTTATCTGCTGCACCGGCACCAAAGTTCAACCTGTAGAAGGAGACACCCCAACCAGGGAAAAATACTATCAAGGCATCAAGTTTTATATGCCGGAAGTTGTGGATGTTCCCGAAATAGTTGAATACAAAGGCATCAAGAATTTAGTGCAAGCTGTTCGCAGCCAGCTCGTTAAAGCAGGCGAAAAAATCATTTTCGACTTCACAAAACCTACCCAAGATTTAAAAGAAACTTGGGGCGCTCTCGACGATGTTGTGATGGGCGGCACTAGCGAAAGTTCGATCGTCCTTACAGACAGTACAGCTATATTCACGGGCAATGTTTCCACGGCAAACTCCGGCGGCTTTGCTTCCGTCCGCACCCGAAACTTCGATTCTCCCCTCAATCTCACAGGATTTAGCGGCCTCCAACTGCGGGTAAAAGGGGATGGTAAGCGCTACAAGTTGATCGTGCGTAGCGAGGCTAAATGGGACGGCATTGGCTATAGCTATTCGTTTGATACTGTTTACAATACTTGGATTACTGTCACCGTTCCCTTCGATAAGTTAATTCCAGTATTCCGGGCGAAAACTGTGAAAGATGGCTCGAAATTAGATCCGAGCAATATTTATTCTTTTCAGTTAATGCTGAGCAAGTTTGAATACGACGGCGGGCTGAATCCAAAATTTACACCGGGCGTTTTTCAACTGGAATTAGAATCTATTAAAGCTGATGGCGGGCAGACGTTGCCGCGATTTGTGATGGTGAGTTCGGCTGGAGTGACGCGCCCGGGCCGCCCTGGACTTAATTTGGAAGAGGAACCGCCGGCTGTGAGGATGAATGATATGTTGGGGGGAATTTTGACTTGGAAGTTGAAAGGTGAGGATTGCGTGCGATCGAGCGGCATACCTTATACTGTTGTCAGACCTTGTGCTTTGACTGAAGAAGCGGGCGGCAAAGCTTTGATATTCGAGCAAGGAGACAATATTCGGGGTAAAGTTAGCCGGGAAGATATTGCAGAATTGTGCGTGCAAGCTTTGTCAGAACCGCAGGCTTGTAAGGTGACATTTGAGGTAAAAGAGGGGGAAGATTCTCGTTCTCCGGGAGATTGGGAGGCTTTGTTTTCTGGGGTTAAATAACAATTATGGAATAAGATTAAACGAACCGCGAAGACGCAAAGAACACGAAGGAAGAGGAAGAAGAAGATGCAGTTCTTCCTTCGCGCTTTTCGCGTCTTCGCGGTTTAATCATTCCGATGAAACTAGATTTGGTATGATGAGTAAAATAATAACTAATAACTAATAACCAATAACAACTAATTTATGCATTTGAATTTTTCCCGACGAAATCTGACGCCTTATTTGTTTTTGTTTCCGGCTTTGTTTATTTTGACTTTAACGGTTTTGTGGCCGGCGCTGCAAGCTTTTTATTTGAGTTTTACTAATTACGAATACGATTTAACTCAAATGCCGCAGTGGGTGGGTTTGAAGAATTTCGATCGGTTGTGGCGCGATCGCACTTTTTGGCAAACTTTGACCAATACGCTGCTGTATCTGATCTGTGTAGTGCCTGTATTGGTTGTTATACCGCTGGGAATGGCCATTTTGTGCAATCAAAAGCTGCGGGGGATGAACTGGTTCCGCGCAGCATACTACACGCCTGCGGTGATTTCGATGGTTGTCGCCGGGATTGCTTGGAAGTGGCTGTTTGCTGAAACTGGATTGCTGAATCAGTTCGGGGAAATGTTAGGTTTACCTCCGGTTTCTTGGCTGGCAAATCCCAAGGTGGTACTCTTTAGCGTGATGGCAGTTACTATATGGAAAGGCTTGGGTTATTACATGGTGATTTATTTGGCGGGGCTGCAATCTATTCCGGCAGAACTTTACGAAGCTGCTGCGATTGATGGTTCGGAAGGTTTGCGGAAACACTGGGATATTACTGTGCCGCTGATGAAGCCTTATTTAGTTTTGGTGGCGGTGATTTCGGCGATTTCTGCTACTAAGGTTTTTGAAGAAGTTTATATTATGACTCAGGGCGGCCCTCGCAATAGTTCTAAGACTGTTGTTTATTATCTTTACGAACGGGCTTTTAAGGATTTGGAAATTGGTTATGCTTGTACCATCGCCCTAGTGTTATTTTTGCTGATTTTAGGTTTGTCGGTTTTGCAAGTTAGCCTTCAGGGTTTGACTCGCAATGATTGAGGAGTCATTGGTCATTGGTCATTAGTCATTGGTCATTGGTCATTAGTCATTGGTCATTGGTAATTTGTCATTGGTCATTGGTCATTAGTCATTGGTCATTGGTCATTAGTCATTGGTCATTAGTCATTGGTCATTGGTCATTAGGAAGAAGATAAGACGGCGGTTTCAACCGCAGAATCTCATTTAATTAAGTAAAATTTAGCACATTTTCCCTACGCAATAACACGCAAGTACCAAGCCTGTTTAAAGATTAAGTTAAATAACTAATGACAAAGCTCTGAGACTTGTACTAAGCTTGAGTATATCTCGGAAGTTTTGCGATCGCCCGCGCCGACCACCCCTCTGACACAACTAATTAACTTTCGTCAATAGTACAACTCGTGCAAATGGGCTGCAAACCCTTTAAATTCAAATTTATTAAACTATGATTTTACTAACAGGCTATCAAATCACTGAAAAGATTTACTCTGGTGTCAATACTGCAATTTATCGGGGAATCTGGCAAGAACAGGATTTGCCAGTCATCGTCAAAACCCTGAACAGCGAGTATCCAACTCTGGAAGAAATTACCCGATTGAGACATGAATATAAAATCCGAGAAAATCTGAAAGATATCGAAGAAATTGTCAATTGCTACCGTCTAGAAACCAATCAAAATGGTGTAGCGCTGACCTTAGAAGATTTTGGAGGCTTGGCTTTATCTATTTTTTTAATGGCGACCAAACTTGACTTAAAACAATTTCTGGAAATTGCCGTTGAACTAGCCAAAAGTTTAGGCAAAATCCATCAAAACCAAATAATTCACAAAGATATTAAACCGCACAATATTATTATCCATCCCGAAACCTATCAGGTCAAAATTACTGACTTCAGCATCTCCTCGCACTTGGTTCGAGAAAACGCAACTCCCAGCTATCCCAATTTGCTCGAAGGTACGTTAGCTTATATTTCGCCGGAACAAACTGGTAGAATGAATCGGGCAATTGATTACCGCAGCGATTTCTATTCCTTGGGTGTTACTTTTTACGAGATGCTGACTGGTGAATTGCCATTTAGGGCGATCGACCCTTTAGAATTAGTTCACTGTCACATCGCTAAAATCCCCCCCACTCCCCGCAGTTTGAAGCCGGAAATTCCCGAAGCAATCTCTGCCATCGTGATGAAGCTGTTGGCGAAGATGGCGGAAGATAGGTATCAAAGCGCTGACGGGCTGAGATTTGACCTCGAAACTTGTCTGGCGCAACTACAAGCTACTGGCAATATATCTGATTTTACTGCCGGAAATGCCGATCGCGCCGGTCAACTCCTCATCCCCCAAAAACTCTACGGTAGAGAAGCTGAAGTCGCCGCTTTACTCAGCGCTTTCGAGAGAGTTAGCGGTGTAGAACCCCCCCAATCCCCCCTTGTTAATGGGGGGATTTCGGAGCGAATTCCCCTTGTTAAAGGGGGAATTTCGGAGTGGCATTCCGTTGGTAAAGCGGGGCTTTCAGGGCTTTCTTCACCCCCCTTAGCAAGGGGGGCAGGGGGGGTCGAATTAATCCTGGTTTCCGGTTACTCCGGCATCGGCAAATCCTGCTTGGTAAATGAAGTTCAAAAACCCATTGTTCGGCAGCGCGGCTATTTCATCTCCGGTAAATTTGACCAATTCAAGCGCAACATTCCCTACGCTTCCCTAATTCAAGCATTCCAGTCATTGATTCGGCAGTTGCTAACAGAAAGTGCAGCATCTATTCAGACTTGGAAACAAAAATTGCTAGCCGCTTTGGGAACCAGCGGTAAAGTTGTCACAGACGTGATTCCCGAAGTCGAACTAATTATCGGGAAACAGCCGGAAGTCCCGCAATTGGGGCCGGCAGAATCGCAAAACCGATTTAATCTGGTGTTTAAACAATTCCTTAGCGTTTTTACTGCCAAACAACACCCGCTAGTGGTTTTTCTCGACGATTTGCAGTGGGCAGATTCCGCATCGCTGAAATTCATTGAACTGCTAGTGACGGATTCAGAAAGCAAATATTTGCTGCTAATTGGAGCCTATCGAGATAACGAAGTCAGCGCCACCAATCCGCTGATTCAAACCATCGAAAACATCCAAAAAAATGAGGCAGGACTTCCAGAAAAAGTCACTAATATTGTTTTGAATCCCTTAGATTTGAGTCATGTAGAGCAATTAATTTATGAAACTTTAGAAAGCCAAATTTCCCCAAACATCAAAGTTTTAGCAGAGCTACTTTTTAACAAAACCCAAGGAAATCCCTTCTTTCTGACTCAGTTAATCAGAACTCTTTATCAAGAAACACTGTTAGTTTACGATTTTCCATCGAGTAGGTGGCAGTGGGATATCGGGCACATCCAAGCAATCGGGATTACTGACTGCAATGTCGTAGAGTTAATCGCTCGAAATATTCGGAAGTTGTCCGCTGCAGCGCAGTCAGCCTTAAAATTAGGGGCCTGTATTGGCAACCGGTTTAATTTAGAAGTCCTGGCAATTGTCAGCCAAAAATCTCAAAAAGAAACAGCATTAAGTCTCTGGGATGCTCTTCAGGCAGGGCTAATTTTGCCGCTGAGCAACGATTACAAAATTCCGCTGGTTTTTGAAGGTTCGGAAACCGGGCTGTCGGGGCTGCAAGATGTTAAGGTTGGCTACAAGTTTTTGCACGACAGAGTGCAGCAAGCAGCTTATTCTTTGATTCCCGATGAGGCCAAGCAAGCAACGCACCTCACAATCGGTCAACTGCTGCTGGAGAATACTCCCGTCTCCGAGATTGAAGAAAATGTCTTTGATATTGTCAATCAACTTAATTTTGGTGTTGAATTACTCACAGAAAAATCCGCAAAAGATCAACTGGCAAAACTGAATCTGATTGCTGGTAAAAAAGCTAAAGCATCCAATGCTTACGAAGCTGCTGTCAGATATTTGAATGTCGGTTTGGAACTGATTAATTCCCCTCAGTCCCCCGTAAGTATAGGGTCAAGTTGGCAGACGGATTATGACTTGACGCTGAACCTGCACGTAGAAGCGGCGGAGGCTGAATATCTCAATACTAACTTTGGGCGATCGCAAGAATTAGCCGATATCTTGTTGCAACAAGCCACTATCCTGCTCGACAAAGTTAAGGTTTACGAACTCCAAATCCAGTCTTATATATCTCAAAACCAGATGCTGAAAGCCATCGATACTGGTTTAAAAGCTTTGGAAATGTTGGAATTTTCCCTGTTGGAAATCCCCCCAGAGGGTTTGGGTGGAGTTAATTTACCTCAGATTGAGGAACTAGAAAATATTCCGGTAATGACTGATGACTATGAGTTGGCGATAATGCGTATACTTTCGGTTCTGCTTTCTTCTGTTTTTACAACACAACCAGAACTATTGCCGCAAATTGTCTTCACAATGGTTGATTTTTCGATTAAACGGGGTAATTCAGCACTTGGGGCGATCGCCTATAGTTGGTATGGCTTGTTGCTGACTGGGGCCTTAGGAGATATAGACGCTGGATATCATTCGGGACAATTAGGTTTGAAGTTATTAGAGCAATTTAATGCTAAAGAACTGAAATGCAAAGTTTATACTATGTTTAACACTTTTATCCGCCACTCGAAAGAACACGGTAGGGAGATCATCGCACCTTTGAGCGAGGCGATACAAAGCGGTCTAGAAACAGGAGATATGGAATATACTTGTTATTCTGCTCTCAACAGTTGTTCTGCTTCATTTTTGATTGGAGAACCCTTAGAAAAGGCACTACAAAAACAATTACAATACTTCACTTTAGCACAGAATGTAAAACAAGACGTTTCTCTAGAAATGCTGGGAATATGGGGGGGGATTATTTTAAATTTGCGAGATATATACCCAAACAAATCTCAATCAACAGGTAAAGATTTTAAAGGGACAGAAATATTGGCTCGCCTGCCACAAGTTAACAATTATCTGTCAAATTTTAATTATTATCTTGCTAAATTGCTGCTAAATTACTTATTTAAAAAGCCAGAACAAGCAGTTATTGATGGATCTGTAGCAGCCAAATATGCACCAGCAGCAATTGGCTTCATGATGCTAGGTACGCACAATTTTTACTATTCCCTCGCACTCCTGGCTGTGTATCCAACTGCTGACAGTGCAGAACAGGAAAAACATTTGATGCAGGTAGCAGCGAATCAGGAAAAAATGCAGAAAAGGGCGCACCACGCACCGATGAATTACCAGCACAAATACGAGTTAGTTGAGGCAGAAAAGGCGCGGGTGTTGGGAGAAAAAGACCGGGCGATGGATTTTTACGATCGCGCAATTCAACATTCCGGCGAACAGGAATACATTCAGGAAGAAGCTTTGGCTAATGAATTAGCCGCCGAGTTTTATCTTTCTCTCGGTAGGCAGAAAATTGCTAAGGTTTACATGACTGACGCTTACTACGGTTATATCCGCTGGGGTGCGAATGCTAAGGTTGCTGATTTAGAGGAACGATATCCGCAGTTAATTGTACGGATGCCGGAAAGTGAAAGTTTAACAATGAGTAACCAGACTGTGAATGCAACTTTTGCAACCGTTATTGGCAGTCACAAAGCTTTAGATTTCGCGACAGTTATGAAAGCATCTCTTGCTATCTCCGGCGAAATTGTCGTCGATGCTTTGCTGCAAAAATTGATGCAGATTGTGCTGGAAAATGCGGGTGCCCAAAGTGGGTGTCTGATCGCGCCGAAAAATGGTGATTTTGCGATCGAGGCTGCGGGAGAAGCGGGCGCAGATGTGCGAGTGTTATCGGGCGCGGGCTTGGATTATCCGTATCCGCGATCGGTCATCAATTTTGTCGATCGCACTCTCGAAGATATTGTCCTCCACGATGCCTGCAGCGAAGCAATTTTCAACAACGACCCCTACATTATCGAACACCAGCCGAAATCGGTGTTATGCGTGGCGATCGTCTATCAAGGCAAATTAACAGCCATCCTTTATTTAGAAAATAATTCGATCGCAGGCGCTTTTACTCCCGATCGATTGGAAGTATTAAAACTGCTTTCTTCCCAAGCTGCGATCGCCCTGGAAAATGCCCGCCTTTACACAAACTTAGCAACGGCGAACCAACAACTAGCAGAATACAACCTTACCCTAGAAGCAAAAGTTAAAGAACGCACCCAAGAATTAAACGAAAAAAATGCCCTGCTTTCCGAAGAAATTCAAGAACGCCAAAAAGCCGAAGCCAACGCGCGAGATGCCAGCCGCGCCAAAAGCGAATTTTTAGCTAACATGAGCCACGAATTGCGAACGCCCCTCAACGGCATTTTAGGTTACGCTCAAATATTTAAGCGCGACAAACATTTCTCAGCCCAACAACAGGAGGGAATTGGCGTTATTCACCGCTGTGGCGAACACTTGCTCGCTTTGATAGAGGATATTTTAGACCTTTCTAAAATCGAAGCTAGAAGAATGGAACTCGTGCCAACAGAATTTAATTTTCTAGATTTTATTCAAAGCATAACTGCCATTTTTAGCATCCGAGCCGGTCAAAAAAATATAGCTTTTAATTGCGAATATCTTTCATCTCTTCCCGCTACAATCTTGGCTGATGAAAAGAAGTTACGGCAAATTTTAATTAATTTAATTGGCAATGCAGTTAAATTTACTGAAAGGGGTGGAGTTACTTTTAAGGTTTCCGCAGTCGATTGTGTAAAGGATGGAACCCAGACTGAAGTTCTTACTGCGAACGTGAAGATTCGGTTTCAAGTAGAAGACACGGGAATTGGCATCGCTACCGATGAATTGCTAAAGATATTTGCACCTTTTGAACAGGTAGGTAATAGTCCGCGCCATACTGAGGGAACAGGCTTAGGATTGGCGATTAGCCGCCAATTAGTGGAGATTATGAGCGGTGAATTGAAAGTAGAAAGCACCTTAGGCAGAGGTAGCATTTTCTCCTTTGAGTTGGAGTTGCTGGCAGTTGACAACCCAGCTCAAAATAATAAGTATTATCCCAAAAATATTAAGGGTTTCAAGGGTGCTGATAAGAAAATTTTAGTGGCGGACGATCGGTGGGAAAATCGCTCGATTTTAATTCATCTACTGGAACCGTTGGGTTTTGAAATAATTGAGGCGACCAACGGTCAAGATTGTGTGAATAAAGCTCTAGAATTTCAACCGGATTGTATTTTGATTGATTTGGTGATGCCGGTGATGGACGGATTTGAAGCGATGCGGCAAATTCGGAAGTTGCCCCAACTGCAAAATGTGGTGGCAATCGGCACTTCTGCTAGTATTATGGAAGCGGAAAAGCAGGAAAGTCTATCAGTAGGATGCAATGCTTTTATTCCCAAGCCGATCCGGGCTGAGGAACTTTTAAATTGCTTGCAAGTTCATTTGGGTTTAGAATGGATTTGCGAGGAGCTGCAATACCCGAACGCGGAATCTGAAGTTTTTCACAACCAATCTCAAATTCAGCATGAAGAAATCATTGCTCCTCCGGCAGAGCAAATCGATTTACTCTTTGAATTAGCCATGATGGGTGACTTAGGAGGTATTCAAAAACAAGCAGAAAAATTGGCACAACTTGATATTAAATATGTCTCTTTCGCCAACCATCTCAATCAATTAGCTAAAAACTTTGAAGAAGAAAAAATTTTAGAATTTGTAGAAAAATACAGGAATTAGTAAAACTATGAGCATCTTATCTTGGGAAGAAAGCGCAATTTTGATCGTTGATGATAACCCGAATAATTTGGCATTGCTGTTTGATTTTTTGACGGAATCGGGATTTAAAGTGTTAGTGGCGCGGACGGGAGAGAGCGCGATCAAAAAAGCTGAATACTCGCTGCCAGATTTGATTTTGTTGGACGTGCTAATGCCGGGAATTGACGGTTTTGAAACTTGCCGGCGTTTGAAGGCTGGCGATTTGACCAAAGAGATTCCGGTGATTTTTATGACGGCGCTGAATGAGACGGAAGATAAGGTAAAGGGATTTAGTTTAGGGGCTGTTGATTACGTTACTAAGCCGATTCAAAATGAAGAAGTTTTAGCTCGCGCTAAAGCGCATTTGAGCGTCTGCAAGCTGACTCAAAAACTTCAGCAGCAAAATGTGCAGATGGAGCAGGAAATTGTCGATCGCAAACAAGCTCAAATTAAGCTGGAACAACTGGCTGCTGAGTTGGAACAACGGGTGGACGATCGCACGGTGCAACTTTCTCAAGCCAACCTGCAGCTACAAGCAGAGGTTAACCACAGGCAACAAATACAGGAAAATTTGCAGAAGTCCCTGCACGATCTCAAGCACGCTCAATCGCTATTAATTCAAAGCGAAAAAATGTCGGCTTTGGGGCAAATGGTAGCAGGAATTGCTCACGAAATTAACAATCCGGTGAATTTTATCTGCGGCAATCTCAATTACGTTCGCGATTATGCTGAAGATATTCTCAAGGTGCTGGAACTTTACCAACAGCACTATCCCGCTCCGGCACCGGAAATCACATCAACAGCAGAAGCCGTGGAGCTAGAATTCATCCAGGAAGATTTGATGAAAATACTCAGCTCGATGCAGATAGGGGGCGATCGCATTCGCGAGATAATTCTGTCTCTGCGGTATTTTTCGCGGCAAGAAGGGCGAGAAATGGAGTTGATTGATATTCATGAAGGTATCGACAGCACGCTGATGATTTTGCACAATCGGCTGAAATTTAAGGCGAACCGTCCCGCGATTGAAGTTATTAAAGAGTATGACCCCAATTTAAAAAATGTAGAGTGCTGCGGCGGGGAAATCAATCAGGTATTTATGAATATTTTAGCTAATGCGATCGATGCGATAGAAGAATCCTGCAGTGAAAAAAACTTCGAGGAAATTAAAGCAAATCCCTACGTGATTCGGATTTGTACGAAAGTCAGCAACTCCAACACAGCAATCATTAAAATTTATGACAGCGGGCCGGGAATGAGCGAGGAGTTGTGCGATCGTATTTTTGACCCATTTTTTACCACAAAGGCGATCGGCAAAGGTACCGGAATCGGCTTGTCAATTAGCTGGCACATTGTCACAGAAAAGCACGGCGGCAGTTTGCAGTGTTGTTCGACACCAGGCCAAGGAACAGAATTTGCGATCGAACTTCCAATCCGACAAAAAGCGCGACAAATGGCGGCCTCCGGTGTCCAAATTGGAGGCTGCTAACCAATCGCAGATTAGACATCTTGCATTCATACCATATCCGGTCAATGACCATAACGAAAGCCGTTCGTAGTGCGGACAGTCGTCCGCATTACGAACCTTGAAAATATCGGCATTGAAAGAGCATTGCATCGGCCTTCAATCTGCGTTTTACCTATTAATCAAATATTTAGGCAACTGCTCCCCTAGAGTAACAACAAATAAACCTATAAATCCGGCCTCTCCTGATAATCTTCCGCAGAACTTGGGTCTAATTCCCACCGACTTTCATCTCGATGTTCCAACATATCTGTTGTGTGCAAAATAGCTCCGTCCGCCATTTCAATGCCCGCTGCAGCTCCGAGTTCGTCAACCATATCTTGGTCGGGAGTTGGAGCGCTTCCCCCCACCAATTCCTCGCCAGTCGCACGTTCTTGTTCCGCCGCCGCAACCTCGCCATCGTCGCCGCTGAGTTGGGAACTGCTCGAACCGTATTCCGAACCGCTGTCGTTCAAGGTTGTGATTTCATATTGCTTCAATCCCGGTTCAACGATAACGCCAGTGCCGTAAGATTCAGTAATTTCTTGAGGCAAATCGCTGGAATTCTCGCGCTCTTCAGTTGCTTGTTCAGCTCGTTTATTTGGCTGTGCCATGATATCTACTCCAGATTTTTTTGGATTTTATTCAATAGTTGGAACTTTTGCTATTGGCTTTATCTTAATTGTTATTAATTGCCAACTGCTGTAATTAATTGCAACTATAACTGTTTTTATTTTTTTTAGCTTCTATCCCAAGAAATATCTTGATTTGGCTCGGCTATAGCGGTTCGATCGCGTTGTGAGGTATGCCCAATCCCTCCGCTTCGCTCCGCCCTGCGCGGGCCACGGAGCCCCATCCCTCCGCTTCGCTCCGCCCGACAGCACCTCATATGAGAGATCGAAATGCTATATTTCATTGGGAATACAAAAAACATCGCCCTTTCCAATGGGCGATGCTTTTTCTAAGTAGCGCTAACTCTATTCGGGAAAATCAGGAATTACCCATTTGGGAGGTTCCGTCCGTTTCCTTCTGATCGCTTCCTCTGCCATTTCCAGCATTTTGTCGAGAGAGGTATTTTCAATAAAGTTTGACGTTGCCGCCGCGTATTCTCGCTTCGGGCACTTGTCGCCCAAAACGCAGCCATTGACGCAAGCTACAGCACAATCGACAGTGTTCTCCACCATAACTTTTTTCCTTTCACGGTTCCAACAACAAGCAGGCAGATGCTCTTGGTGAATTTGTCAAGAGACTGCCCTTTGTCTTCATTTTACTTTACAAATAGTCGTTAATGTCGATCGCCCGGACAAAACTGTTTTGACACTCAGGGCGCGTGAATGCACTCCTGATTCTTGGCTCTACGAACGACTTTAAAACCCACTATCCACAGCGGCAATGCTTAAACCAATTAACCGTGCAGTAGCACCAATTAACGAGCCTAACTTAGTGAATCTCAGAGAGTCTATCTCCCCAAGCGTAGTAGGATACGAACCTACTGTTTGGGCGTGCCCCGCCCTACACTTCCTGTCAAAAGTATTAGTTCTCTGATGGTGGGATGTTATTTTTTAATCCCTAGCTGTTTTAAGAGTTTTCGCCGCTCTTTGCCCAAAATTTGACGCCTAAAAGTGTGTCTCTCAACCGTTTCACGATGGCGAAGGAGTTCAACCTTGACAATTATTATAATCATAGCACCTTAAAAGTCGTCAAGCTGATCGTGGGGTTTTAGCCCCAAATTTCTGATAAAATCAAAGCAACCTACCGAATCAGCCGATTATGAGCAATTTTCTGCGCCGCTTAAAACTTTTACCTTGGCGAGAAATGCTGCAAATTGCCGCCCTCGTCAACTCAATCGTGATTGGAGTTGAGCTATTTTTAGCCTGGGGTTTCACGCAATCGCGCGCAATCCGCAACGTCGTGACGCTTCTCTACGGCTCCTCCCTCGGAATATTGATACCTTTCGTTGCCGCAGTGGGAATGGGAGCTTTAGCAGTGTACTTTTTAGAGCATTGGCACCAGCAATATTTGCTCAATAAAATTAATTTGTGGGTTTTAGTTTTGTGCGTGCTATTCGGTTTGCTGTTAAAGTCATTTCTGCCCATACCTCCTTTGTTAGCAAGTTTATCGGAAGCCTCACTAATCGGAATTACGGTGGGAGTTTTTTGGAAAGGCAGGCCTTATTGGCGATAGTTTTTAGTCAGTTGTCAGTTGTTAGTTGTCAGTAGGCAGTAGGCAGTTGTTAGTAGTCATTAGTCATTAGTCATTAGTCATTAGTCATCAGGAAGAGGGAATTTATTGCTTTAAGCAGTTATTGTAAAATGTGCATTTAGCACCCTACAATAACTGTCAATATCGGTAAAAACCCCGGTTTCTTTGATCTCATTAGTAGGGTGCGTCATCAGAGAAAACCATAGCTTTTTGTACTAAACCTAAAAAATACGCACCCTACAATGACTACTGACTACTGACTACTGACTACTTCCTTCTAATTATGGCAGCCAAAAATCGGGAAGAAAAGTATTAGTCAAACTGCGAGCAAACTGATTAATCTGTCTCCCAACTTGAATGTGTGGCTCATCAGCCTCTACAGGAATAATGGCCGCTTTTTTGCCAATTCCGAAACGCGAAATTACCAAATTTGCCGCCTCCAAACCAGTAACATAAGCCTTTTCCTGCGACCAAGAACCGTGACGGGTAACAACCCAATCGCCGCTCATAAATACATTATCATAACTTGTTACCGCCGGCAACAAATACTGATAACTTCCCGGTGCAAAATGCGTCACCGCCCGCGACAAGCGAATCGCGCTGCTGTCAATTACTTTTGCATCCCGAAAAGCGGGAATACAAGTCGCTAAATCCCGCTGCACTAAAGCAACAATTTCCTCATCTTTCAGGGGAATTAATTGATTGGCGTGATAAAAGTCAGCTTCGACAACTGTTCCCGGTTCCGCTCGGAATTCGTCGTGCAAAGCATTCAAATCAAAAAATGTCCAACCCGTAGTTGAACTAAATCCAAAACAGGCATTTGAAGGTAGCGGAATGTTAATTTTTCTGTCAAACCAGAGACGGACAGCTAACACGTCAACAGCACCCAAATTCATTACGTCCCTAAATTCTTGGCGGCTTTGCAAAGCGGGGCTGGTGCTAATAATTTTTTGCATTCCAGTAACGCCAACTGCAAAAATAATTGCATCTGCCTCGAAGGTTTTATCGCCACAAACCACGCCTGTAGCTCGGTTGTTGCTATCAACGATTAAATCAGTAACTCGTTGATTTGTCAATACTTTAGCGCCAATTTTTTCCAGGCGATCGACCCAGGGTCGAAAGATTTTTTCCCCGACAGTACCGCGACACCAAACTACATCAAAATCCGCTTGGTGTGCTAAGATGAAATAATAAAGCATTCCCAAAGCTGCGGCGGCAGAACATTGTTCTCCTGGTGCAAATAAACCTACTAATAACATCGGCTCAAAGGCATCGCGGTACAGCCTCGCAGATACGCCAAACTGTTTGAACAATTCGCGGGCTGTAACGCGATCGTACCTGCGCCAAGCTTCGTCGGAGTTGTCGAAATCTAGGACGGCGTAGAGTAAAGGTAAGGCTGAAAGTCGATCGACTAATGGCAGTCTTTTAAATTTGGTGTAGAGAAAGGTTCCTAACGGTGTGGGAAGGATCGGTTCGTTCTGAAATATTGGCGATTCTACTTCCAAGCCGGCGGGGGAATACTGACAAGAACGAGTCCAAGACGTAAACGGATCGAGTCCTAATTCCTTGACTAATGAAAAGATATTTTTGTAGGGATACCAGAAGCCGTGAATTCCTGCTTCTACGGAACGCCCGCCGGCGGTTTTCCACCCCGCGACTAAGCCTCCCGGCTGAGGGCCTGCTTCTAACAAAGTTACGTCGTAGCCTTGCTGGGCTAGGTGATAGGTGGCTCCTAAACCTGCCCATCCTGCGCCGACGACGACTACTTTTGGGGCTGGCGATTCTGCTGACATTTGGTACCTCTGCATTTTTGATTTATGATGACATAATTTATGAATAAAAGTGAAATATGCGATCGATTAGCTGAAAGTTATAGTGTTTTTTGGACGGTAGGAAATGTTATATTAAAACGTTAATGTTGGTTTTTCCGATAATTGAGATTCGAGTAAAATACACAAATTTAACTGGTTGTCAATATGCAATTAATTAATTATTTGACTGCTATTTTTGGGGTAATTTGGCAGAACAGCATTTTTCACTGGGCGGCGCTAATTTTGCTGGGCGTGGCTGTTTGGGGCGAGTATACTTCTGTGAAGCAATATCAGCGGTATCTCGGCGCGAAAAGCCGATCGACTCTTGAATCTGTCAACTATTTGAGCTCGAAGTCAGAAAGCGGTACATCAGGGGCGATCGAGTTGCGGCAGTGGGAAACACCACCTGATACCTGGAAACTTCTGCTAGACTGGTTTAGCGAACACTTGGCGGGCGAAATCACCGCCGATGGCGAGGCTTACAGGGCGCAGGTAAAATCCGGGCGGTTTATGTTGTTTCAGTATCCCGCAATTTTAGGGCGATCCGTACCTAGGAGTCAGTGGCGGTTTGTACCGAGCACCTTAGTCGCGCTGGGGGTTTTAGGTACATTTTACGGCATTCAAACCGGCTTGCAAGATGTTAATTTGGGTTCTTTGCAAGATACCAAAGAATTGCTACCTTCGATCGGCACGTTGCTGGAGGGAATGAAAACAGCCTTTTCGACTTCTTTGATGGGTTTGGGATCTTCTAGCATATTTACGCTTGTCTTAGCTTGGGGCGATCGCGCGCGGGTTGCCGATCTATCCAATTTACGCAATAAATTAGATAAAATCGCGAAATTACAAACCCCAGAACAAATGTTTTCTGGCGCCTATAGCGGTGGCGGTGTTGAAAGTGCGATCGCCCTTGCAACCGAAACAATGAAAACCGGATTTGCTCAAATTGTTGAAGTACAAAGCAATGTGAACTCCCAGGAACTCGGACAGCAAATCGCCTTAGCAATGACCCCTGTTTTTCAAGACATTCGCCAAGAGTTATCCCTACTCAAACAGATTAAAGCCGACCAAGGCGAAGAAATATTAAACAATCTACTTTCAGGACTCCGCACCGAAGTAATCGAACCAGTAGTAGGGCGACTAGATCAAAGCGCCCAGTTAACTCAATCAGCATCCGAAGCTGTCAGAGAACTCAAGAACGAATTGGGCGGAATCTCTTCTAGTTTAGCACAATCTATCCTGACAATTCAAACTTTCCAGCAAGATACCTTAGTGCAGTTGCAGGAATTTGCCAACAACTTGCAGCAGATTTTAGGACAATTTCAAACCGACACCCACGGCGTTTTGCAAGAAATGGCCACCGAAATGCGATCGGGAGTTGGAGAAAGCATTGAAGGCATGAAAGCGCAAAGAACAGCCTTCCAAGAAAGCGCCCAAGAAGCAGCCAACACCTTTAAAGGAATTCAAGATAACTTGCAAGCATCTCTCCACACTCAAGCAGCACAAGAAAAGGAAATGCTAGAAGGAGTTGAAGCCAGAATGACCAATATTTTAAATGCCACCCACGCAGCTTTTCAAACTCAGTCAGATACCATTAAAGCAGTAGGCGATGAAGCTTCGGGACTGATGGAAAAAGCGCGAGAAAATCTGGTTGGCAGTTTACAAAATGTTGACACAATGCTGCAAAATACCCGCGTCACAGTCCAGGAAGAGTTAGATAATTTTCGGGTAACATATCAATCCTCTCTACAGCAATTTTTTACCGCACAAAATAATTTATTAGAAGGTACTTTAGGTAAACAGCAAAAAGGTTTAGCGCAGGTTGTACTGGGCTTGCAAAAAGTTTTTCAAGAAGAATCGCAGAAGCGCAAATTGATGTCGCAGCAAGTTGACGAAAGTATGGACAAAATTTTGACAACAGCCGCAGAAGTGAGCCAGTTTGCTAATTCTGTGGGGTTGAATTCCAGCCAGCGTTTGGCGCAGTTACAGGAACTAGCGAAGATAACCGGACAAGAAGTGCTGCGGGTAGAAAGCGTTTATGAAAAAATGGCAAATCAGTTCAATATCGAAGGAGAAAGATTGCAAACTACCTATACAAGTTTGGTAAATCAATTAAATGCAGCTTTGCAAGCGGAACAAGAACAAGTGCGGCGGGTTGAGAGTGCTTATCAAAATATGACAGATCAGTTCGATCGCGCCCTGCAATCTGGTAATAATCAATTAATTGGCTATTTGGAAAAAACTACGTCATCGCAGCACAAGTTTTTTGAAGAAGCGGATTCTTCGATGGCGAAAGTGTGCAATGGTTTGCAAGAATCTTCCGATGGTTTGATGCAGGTTGCTCATTATTTGGTAGCGGCTGCTGATAATTTAGGGACGAAGAAATAAGGTAAAAATAGTCAGGTTTGTAGTGAGGACTTCAGTCCGCATTTAAGAATGACTAAAGTCCTGACTAAGAACTAATTAACAAATCAGCCACACCACAAACATGAGCGATTTATCCGATTTAGACAATGCACCGGAAATAGAAGAAGAGGAAGATTCCAGCGTCCTGCTGTCCATCGGCGATTTAATGTCCGGCTTGTTGATGTTGTTCGCCCTCCTGTTCATCACTGTGCAAATTCAACTCAGCGAAAAGGTGAAAATGCTGGATGAAAAAATCCTTCAGGTGGAAAAACTGCGACTGGAATTGCAGCAATATCAAGACGCATTTAAAGGATTACCGCAGATTATTGTCAATGCTTTAGAAGGGAAACTTGGAGACAAAGATGTTTTTACTGTTGACCCCGGAACCGGAGATGTCAGCATTCGCGATCGCATTTTGTTTGATAATAACAGTTTTGTCCTCAAACCAGAAGGGAAAAAGTTTTTGCAAGCCTTCATTCCCATTTACAGCCAAGTGCTTTTTGCTAACAAACAATTTGAAAAACAAATTTCTCGCGTTGTCATTGAAGGACATACCAGTTCTGCTGGTGCAGAACCAAAAAATCTGGAACTGAGTTTGCGAAGGGCTTTAGCTGTTTCTAATTATATGTTTTCTGATGAGGTAAATTTTCCTAAAAAAGCCCAATTGCAGCAAAAAGTATTAGTTTCTGGTCGGGGAGAATTAGATGCGAATCCGACAGAAAATGCAGCGGGCGATCGCAAAGTCGTCTTCCGCTTCCAATTCCGCCGCGAAAACTTGAATATTGACTTAAACCGCCAATTACCCTCGCCGGAAGCTCAAAGCCCGAATTCTACCCCCTAGATAAATGCTGCCGCTTAACCTGCGGATTTGATATAAAATGTGTGGGATTATTAGTCCTATACGCACGGGTAGCCACAAACCCTTATGAAATCGATCCTTCCCGATCGCAAATCGAACATCGAACATCGAAAATTGTATAGCCTGTTGCTGTTATTATTTCCCGCTTCCGCATGGCTGATCGTTTTCTTCATTTTGCCGGTGCTAATTGTACTTTTGTACAGTTTCTTAGAACGCGGTACCTACGGCGGCGTTACTTGGGTATTTACTCTCAGCAACTACCAGCGTTTGTTCAGCGGACTGTTTTTAGGAGTAATTGGGCGATCGCTCTTTTTAGCTTTTTTAACAACCGCTGCTTGCCTTTTAGTGGGCTATCCCCTAGCATTTTTCATCGCCACCCGTCCTCCCCGCTGGCGAAATGCCTTACTTTTGCTGGTAATTATTCCATTTTGGACTAACTTTTTGGTGAGAACCTACGCCTGGATAATTCTGCTGCGTAGCGAAGGAGTAGTTAACACAGCCCTGCAAAGCCTGCAAATTATTAGCGAACCGTTAAACTTGCTTTTTACACCTTTCGCTGTGGCGATCGGTCTGATTTACGGCTATTTACCTTTCATGGTTCTACCTTTATATTCTAGCATAGAACGCTTCAATTTTTCATTAGTAGAAGCAGCTCAAGATTTAGGAGCAAATGATATTAGAACATTCTGGCGCGTATTTTTCCCATTAACAACTCGCGGAATAGTTGCAGGTTCCATCTTAGTATTTGTCCCCTCAGTTGGCGCTTTTATTACTCCCGATATATTGGGCGGATCTAAAACAGTAATGGTGGGAAACTTAATTCAAAATCAGTTTATGAAAGCCCGCGATTGGCCCTTTGGTTCCGCGCTTTCTATGTTATTAACAGTAATCATATTGATTCCTGTTTTGGTTTACTTCCGCGTCTCTGATGAAACTTAAAGAGGTATAGCCTTTCGAGCGTAACATGAGGTGCTAGGAGTGGGCATTGGGCATAGGATATAGGGCATTGGGCATACCTCACTAAGCTTGAAAACCGCTATAAATTGAGATTTACAGTTAGGTGAGGGCGGGTTTATGAGATTATTTATTTGAGGCGATGGTTTTTGGTAGTTGATTGTTGGTGGCGGGCAGTTGATTATTATTTTTTATTGGTTGGTTCTAATTCCGAATTACCAATGACTACTGACTGTTGACTACTGACTGTTGACTGTTGACTGTTGACTGTTGACTGTTCACTAATAATTACTGCTAACTAATAACCAATAACTAATAACCACTAACCAATAACCACTAACCACTAACTAATAACCAATAACCACTAACCACTAACCACTAACTAATGACTAAAACTAAACTAGATTTGCTAGTGCGGGCGACTGGGAAAAAATGGCTGTGGGTACAAGCTACACTAGCATTTGCCTTTCTTTATTTGCCAATTCTCATCTTAATTATTTACTCCTTCAACACATCCAGATTCAATGCCGTTTGGCGCGGTTTTACCCTCGATTGGTATCGCAGCTTGTTTAGCAATACAGGTGCGACGATTGCTAGCAGCAGCAGCGGAATTTTGCCCGCACTCAACAACAGCTTGCTGATTGCAGCTATTTCCACTGTGGTAGCGACAATTTTCGGTACAATGCTGGCGCTAGCGTTGGAACGCTTTCATTTTCCGGGACGGAAAGCGGTAGAAGTTTTACTGTTTTTGCCGATTATTATGCCCGAAATTACGATCGGCATTTCGCTGCTAGTTTTCTTTACCCTCGCATTTCGGATCGTAGAAAATCTCACCGGAATTCGCCTCAATCTCGGCTTACCTACAGTAATTATCGGTCACGTTGTCTTTAATATTTCATTTGTGACGATTACTGTCAGGGCGCGTTTGGCGGAACTCGATCCTCAATTAGAACAAGCAGCTTTTGACTTGGGCGCTAACGAATGGCGGACTTTTTGGCGCATCACTTTTCCGCTGATTTGGCCCGCTATTTTTAGCGCAGCATTGCTAGCTTTTACTTTGTCTCTAGATGATTTTGTCGTGACATTCTTCACCACTGGCGTCGGTTCCATGACTCTGCCACTATTTGTTTACGGCATGATAAAATTTTCAGTAACGCCAGCTATCAATGCTATTTCAACTTTGATGTTGCTGGCTTCCTTGTTGCTGGTTGTATCGTCGCTCAAAGTTCAAAAAAGTTAAAAAAATGTTTTTTGTGTCATAATTATTGTTCGATATAACTCACCAAACCTATGAAACGCCTGCTGAATTTTCTACTTTTGTTTGTGATGAGTGCAACGGTAGCTTTCGGCTGCAGCCCCACAGGTGGCAACCAACAGCAAGTCCTCAACATTTACAATTATGCAAGTTATATCGCCCCAGAAGCGATCGCCCAATTCGAGAAAGAGAACAATGTTAAAATTCAATACGACACTTTCGAGAACAGCGACGCACTATACGCCAAACTCAAACAGGGAAACCCCGGTTACGACTTAATATTTCCCGCCGATTACATGGTAAAAGTCATGGCAGCGGAGAATATGATTGAGCCGCTAAATTTGCAGAACATCCCCAACAAAATCCACCTTGATGCTAAGTTTATTAATCAATCTTTCGATCCCCAAAATAAGTATTCTCTACCCTACCAGTGGGGAACAATGGGAATTGGCTACAACTTGAACGCCACCAAGGGCGATATCAACAGTTGGGCGGCAATGTTCGACCCCAAATATACCGGAAAAGTCGCATGGCAAGATGATGCCAGATACACTTTTGCAGGGGTTTTAATGTATTTAGGATTTGACCCAAATACCACAAATCCCGAAGAAATTAACAAAGCCCGCGATTTGCTGATTAAAAATAAAAATATCATTGCCGCTTTTGTCCCAGACACGGGTCAAACTCTGCTGGAGCAAGGAGAAGTCAATCTGACAATGGAATGGAGCGGCGATATTTTTCAGGTGATGAAAGAGAACCCAAATCTCCGTTACGCTATTCCCAAAGAAGGAACCATTGTGTTTTCTGACAATATGGCAATTCCCAAAGGTGCAGCCAACAAAGAGTTAGCCGAGAAATTTATCAACTTCACTTTGGAACCAGAGATAGGAGCAAAAATTTCTAATTTCACCCACTTTGGTTCGCCGAATAAAGCAGCCATCGATCGAGGTTTAATCGATCCTAAAGATTTGAAAGATCCTCAAATTTATCCGCCGGCTGAGGTGCTTGCTAAAATGAAGTTTTTGCAGGATGTCGGGAAAACAACAGCATTGTACGATCGAGCTTGGACGGAAGTTAAAGCAGGAGCGGGAAAGTAGATATCAAACAGGTGGCGGGCTGGTTTGCTTAAATTTTTAGTTTGTATTGGAGTTGCGCCACCGTTAAGAACGGGCTCTCGGGCCCGTTCCACAATAAAATTAAGTTTTGTGGAACAAGCATCTTGCCCGTTCCTAAACAAGTAATTAAGAATAGTAAAATATATCAGTTTAACCGGACTATAACTCATATTTTTTATTGCTCATATAGCAGTTCGATCGCGTTGTGAGGTAATGCCCAGCGGCACCTCATTTTTCGCTCGAAATGCTATAACTCATAGATACTAACACAATGCACGCAGTCGAACTTGTCAACATTTCCAAAATATTTAAAAGTGTCCGCAGTCAAGATTTCTTAGCTGTAGATAACATCAACCTGCAAATTTTCGATCGCGAATTCTTTTCTTTGCTCGGCCCTTCCGGCTGTGGCAAAACTACAACTTTGCGAACGATCGCAGGTTTTGAAACTCCCACAGCAGGCGAAATTTACATTCACGGCCAACCGATGCAAAATCGCCCGCCATTTCACCGCCCAGTGAATACGGTATTTCAAAATTATGCTTTATTTCCGCACATGACAGTAGCACAAAATGCTGCATTTGGGTTGGAAATGGAGAATTTGCCTCAGCCAAAAATTCGCGATCGCGTGGCGGCAGCCTTAGCATTAGTACAGTTAACAGATGTAGAAAAACGCTATCCCCGCCAACTGTCAGGGGGACAGCAGCAGCGAGTAGCGCTGGCGAGGGCGTTGGTCAAAGAGCCTTCTGTTTTGCTGTTAGATGAACCCCTGGGAGCGCTGGATTTAAAATTGCGTAAAGAGATGCAATTAGAATTAAAAAAAATGCAGCGAAAATTGGGAATTACATTTATTTATGTAACTCACGACCAAGAAGAAGCGCTCACAATGTCGGATAGAATTGCAGTGATGGAAGGAGGAAAACTGCAACAAGTCGGGACACCTGTTGATATTTATGAATATCCGAAAACGCGGTTTGTTGCTGATTTTATTGGCGACAGCAATTTTTTGACCGGGCGAGTAGTAGAAAGGCAACAGGGTCAAGTAGTCGTGCTGGTTGACCAAGAGTTGCCCGTGTTAGTTGCGACTGCAGAAGATTTGCCGGCTGGGAAAACTGTTACCTTGGTGTTGCGGCCGGAAAAAGCTGCTATTTATCCGGCTAATTATGATGCTGAAAATAGCTGGCCGGGAACAGTAGAAGAGGCGATTTATATTGGCACTGATACGCGGTATAGGGTGCGCTTGACTGCTAAAAGCTCGATCGCCCTTCGCCGACAAAACTTGCACCGAGATGACTTACAGCGGCACCAAATTGGCGATCGAGTTCGAGTTGCCGTGCCGCCGGAAAGTATCTGCATTCTTTAAAAAGTCCCGCTGATTGAAATCTCCTTTATTGCGGTGATGGCGAAGGAGTTTCCGCTTCCGGCGCGGGAATTTCGCTTGGAGTTGATTCTGGCGACGGCGAGGGACTTTCGCCAGAAGTTGATTCTGGCGAAGGCGCGGGAATTTCGCCAGGAGTTGATTCTGGCGACGGCGAGGAACTTTCAGCACCGGGCGAGGGACTCTGTGAACCGGGCGAGGGACTTTCTGCAGGACTCGGGGCGGAAGTTTCCGGCGGTGGCGGAAGTTGTTCGGGCTCTGGCTGAGGGCTTTGGAGGCTGCGTACCCACAAACCTAAACCAGCGCAGGCTAACATCAGCCCCAACAGCCCCAACAGCGGCAACCAACGTTTGGACTGCTGTTTTTTAACTGGTTCCGGGGCGGGGGCTGTTTCGGGATACAGCAACTGTTTGGACGATTCTGAAAGCTGAGATTCTGGGATCTTCCCAGTCTTCTGGAGAGATGCTGACCCTGACATCGGCAGGGACACCGACTGGAGAGACACTGGCGCTGACACTGCTGCTGAGGTTGGCGCGGAGGCGGGATGAAACAGTACCAATTTCTCCGGCGACGTCCGACAGTAAGTTGCCACGACAGAGGTGTTATCGTAACCGTTTTTCTCGTTGGCGAGGCTAATCCAAGACTGAACTGCAGCTTCCAAAGACATTTGGCCCTCTAGCACCGGAGGGCCGTAATTCTCCCAAGATTTCTCTACCCAGTCGTTGTCGGCCAAACCGTCGGAACACAGCAGCAGTAAGCCTTCCTCTTCGAGAATAAATCGCTGAATCGTCGGGCGTAGGAAATCGCCGTCTCGCGTGCCCAAAGCTTGAGTCAGGGCTCCTGCATCCGATCGCAATTGAGTCTCCCAGTATAAACTGTGTCCTAGCTTGACTTCCCTTGACGCTACGTCATCGTCCACAGTCAGCCGCTGACAGTAATTTTTGCCAATCCAATAAGCGCGGCTGTCTCCAACATTGATCAAATAAAGTTCGTGACTGTTATTCGACGGTAAATCATCGGAAACTTTAATTTTTTGAGGCAACTGGAGGGCCATCACCAAAGTCGTCCCCATCCGCTGCCGCAACTCTTTTCCCTGCTCGTTATTTTGATTGGAAATCACATTGTTCACAACTCTGACTATTTCTTCGAGTTGTTTAATTACCATTTCTGGCGTCATCAACTCTTCTTGTTCAGCGATTTCTGCGAGCAAATTTTGGACTAAAGCTTTCAGGGACTGCACGGCTAATTGACTGGCAACTTCTCCTCCTTCGTGGCCTCCAACCCCATCGCAAACCATTGTTAAGTAAGGAATTAGTTTGTCGCCATCTGAAGTTTTGCTAAATTGTAAATCCGCAGCAGTCGGATAGCAACTGTCTTCATTTTTGGCGCGCTGCGGCCCGGTATCAGTCATGCCTACTACTTCTAAGTGCAGGGGCAATAAAGCCGCTTGTTCTAATAATAAATCGTTGAGTTCTAGGGCGATCGCCTCTAAATTCATGCTGCTGCGGCGCATAAACAGACAAATCTCTCCGAGTCTCGACTGCACCTCTGGCGCGGCAGATTCCACCAAACCAGACCAAACATCTCCCAAATCCTTAACCGTCGGTACAAAATTTCCAGGGTGCAGTTGCAGCAGGCGTACCCGCCAACCTTCCACCCGCAAATTTTCCGGTACCAGCAAACTCGCAGCGACTCCTTGTTCCGAAAGCGGTGTCCACAGTTGAAGCATTTGCCACAGCCAGTAAACTTGGCGCGCCGCACCGGTGTGAGCCCAAGCTTCTAAAATAGAAGGATGCAGGCTACCAAAATTATTAACTGGCACATTTTCCAGCAACAGCACCTCAGTGGCTTCGGGTGCTTCCCCCACGGAACAAAAACCGTATACTTCCGGCGTATGCAGCCGTTGGGGATACAAATGCAGGTATGGCGCGATGCTATCGGGCAGTTGTTCGGGGACGCTAGGAGGAATAGAGGGACGGCTTTCTAGCCAGAGTTGGGGTGCAATGACAAAATATCGATCGGCTATTACCTTACCCGCCGGCACTTCCTCGGCTGCTGGGCCCACAGCCCACAAATACCGATAAATTAAATTGGTTTCGCAAGCTGCACAGTGCTGGCGGCCAAAGGTATTGCGGGGTTCGGGACAGCTCAGATTCGGGCAATAAATGGGTTCTGAGAAACTACTAATCATATCGAAAGAGTTTGTGTAAAAACATTCTGAAGATATTTGATTCTCCAGCTCCAATTCACGAGCTTGAGAATAAACTGATTTTAGCCCCTATCAATTTTTTAACTGCCTTTGGGGCGCTAGAAATTGTAGTTGCTGCCAATGGAGATCGGCTAGAATTGTAATCTAAGTTACTAAAACTTTAACTTTGAGTACGATCGAACCCTGACTGGGGCCGGAGCAGCCTCAACCCGATACCGCGATCGGGCTAGCAATTCGCAAACCCTTGCAGAGTCTGTTGTTGACACTTTTTAAATCTCAAATTTCCAATCTAAGATATTTCATAGTATCACCAATTCTTTTATGATCTTGACTCCCACGCTTCTTTGGCTGCTAGCTGGGACTTTGCTCTGTTTGGCAGAGTTATTTCTCCCGACTGCTTTTGTGGCTTTTATGATGGGGCTGAGCGCCTTCGCTGTAGCTGGATGCTCTCTAGTTTTACCTTATGTTAATTTACAGATATTCCTGTGGATGGTATTTTCGACAGTTTTTGTGCTGGTGTCCCGGCGCTTGATACCAAAAGGCAAGGTAAGGGCGATCGCAGATTCTCACGAAGCTAAAACTTTAACAGAAATTCCCCCCGGCGAAGCTGGACGGGTGATTTATGAGGGGAATTCTTGGCAAGCTCGTTGCGAAGACACCAAGGCTACCATCCCTCCCAACCAAAACGTCATTGTCGTGGGACGAAAAGGCACTACTTTGATAGTTTTACCAGAAAACTTATTGCATTCTTAAACCAAATGCGTAATTAGTCAGTAGTCATTAGTCAGTAGTCAGTAGTCAGTAGTCAGTAGTCATTAGTCAGTAGTCAGTAGTCAGTAGTC
>NZ_JAUBTN010000056.1:0-29599 GCF_036705055.1 Microcoleus sp. CZ3-B2
AACCAATAACCAATAACCAATAACCAATAACCAATAACCAATAACCAATAACCAATAACCAATAACCAATGACTAATAACTTTATATTTAGGAAAATAATCAATGAATAATCGCCCATCAGAGACACAATTAGGAAACATTTTAGTAGTGGACGATACGCCAGAAAACCTGCGCCTGTTGTCTACGATGTTGACTCATCGGGGGTACGCACCCCGCTGCGTAATTAACGGGCAAATGGCTCTCAGAGCCTGCAATTCCAATCCTCCAGATTTGATTTTGCTCGACATCATGATGCCGGAAATGAACGGCTACGAAGTCTGTCAGCACCTGAAATCCGAAGAAAAAACTCGGGAAATTCCCGTAATTTTTATCAGCGCTAAAGATGAAGTATTCGACAAAGTAAACGCCTTTGCTGTGGGAGCAGTTGACTACATCAGCAAGCCGTTTCAGTTTGAAGAAGTGCTCGCACGCATCGAAAGTCATCTCACCTTGCGGAATTTGCAAAAACAACTAAAAGAACAAAACGTGCTGCTTCAAGAAGAAATCAGCAGCCGCTTGGAAGTCGAAAAAAATCTTTACGAAAAAAACCAAATTTTACAAGAAGAAATCAGCCACCGCCTCGCCGTTGAAAAAGCCCTACAAGAGCAAAATCTGTTGCTTCAAAAAGAGATTGCAAACCGCCAGCGCGCCGAATCTGCTCTATTAAAATCTAACCAAGAATTGGCGCGCTCAAATGCGGAACTAGAACAATTTGCTTATGTGGCTTCTCACGACTTGCAAGCGCCTTTAGGAACCATTGCTAGCTACGCTCAACTTTTAGAAAAGCGCTACAAAGACCAACTCGACGACCAAGCTAGTAAGTTTATCGGCAATATTGTTCAGGGCTGCACGAGAATGCAAACTTTAATTGACGATTTGCTGGAATATTCGCGAGTTGGCCGGAGTCAGAAACCTTTTGAACCGACAGATTGCGATCGCGCACTCCAGCAAGCAATCGCCAACCTGCAAGGCGCTATCGGCGACACTCAAGCAGTTGTTAGTTACAGTGCATTACCAACGGTAATGGGGGATATTTCTCAGCTAGTACAGCTTTTTCAAAATTTAGTTAGCAATGCGATTAAATATCGCCACGATGCACCGCCTGCAGTTCATATTACTGCTAGCAAACAAGATGAAAACTGGTTATTTTCTGTCTCGGATAATGGAATTGGAATTGCTGTGAAGCATCAAGAACGCATCTTTCAAATTTTCCAGCGCTTGCACACTCAAAGAGAATATTCTGGTACAGGTATTGGTTTAGCAATTTGTCAAAAGATTGTGCAGCGTCACGGCGGATCTATTTGGGTGGAGTCGGAACCCGGTCAAGGTTCAATTTTTCATTTTACTCTTGTTTAATCCAGACATGATGCAGGTATTTATGTGGAAGTTAGAAGGCTGGCTAAACTGAATTAAGTCCGCTATTTTAAGGCGGAAACTAGAAGGTATAAGTTAAATTTTAGGTTGAGATCAAAAATGTTTTGCGTTGACAGCGGAGTAATTTGGTGATATAATTATAACTCTTCAAGACGTTTTTTGTAGCGATAGCTTACAGTACAATCTCACACCGCCCAAAAACAGATACAAGCGCCAGACTTAAGTTGTAGAACGCCCCAACATTGAGATTCAAGTTCAAGTTCGCGGATTCATCTGCTGCAAGTAAATCTAAAATCTTCAATGCTCCAATCGAAAATCGACTGACTGCTAATGTATCTGTAGGTGGAATTCAATAACTGCCCTGGCAATAAAATATCAAATCCAAGTTAGCTTGACAAATTTTTGATTAATAAATATTATGAAAGCAGTTTTTAACTTAGCTGTGCCTCCTACCTCCTTTAAAGTTTTGTTGGTAGAAGACAACTCTCAGGAAGCTGAGCTTATTGAAGATTTGCTGTCAGGAATGAGCGGCCGGCAGCATATATTGCTGACGAAAGTAGAGCGTCTCAGCGAAGCGCTGCAGCGATTGAGTCAAGAAACTTTTGACATAATTTTATTAGACCTTTCACTGCCTGATAGTCTGGGAATCGAGACGGTGGCTCGGGTGCAAGAGTACGGGGTAAATGTGCCGATCGTAGTTTTGACTGCCCAAAACGACGAAGAGCTCGCTCTGCGGTTAATTTCGGCGGGCGTACAGGATTATTTAGTCAAAAGAAAAATCGATGGCGAACTGTTAATTCGATCGCTCCGTTACGCCATAGAACGGCAAAACAGTCAAGATGCTTTGCGAAAAAGCGAAGAAAAATATCGCTCGGTGGTGGAAAATTCTTTAATCGGCATTGCCATCGTCGCTCCAATTATTCGCCCCGAAATTGGTGAAAATTATAATTGGATAGAAGTTAACGATGCGCTGTGCAATTTGCTGGGCTACGAGCGCGGCGAACTCGTGAAAAATCATTGGCTGGAGTTGATCCATCCAGAGGATTTTGATGCCAATGAAGAACAATTGTCTCAGATGCTAGCAGGTACGAACGACGGTTACATCTATGACAAAAGGTGGCTCAGAAAAGACGGCGAAATAGTTTACACGCGAGTTTCGCTGCGCTGCATCCGCGGCCGAGACGGGTCGATCGACCGGATGATCGAAGTAGTGTTGGACGTGAGCGATCGCTACCGCTATGAAGCCAAATTGAAAGCGTCAGAAGATTTTTTAAACCACACTATCAATGCTACGCCAGACCCGATTTTTGTCAAAGACGAGCAGCACCGCTGGATGATTTTAAATGATGCTTTTTGTCAGTTGCTCGGTAAATCGCGGCAAGAACTGATCGGCAAATCAGATTATGACTTTTTCCCCAAATCAGAAGCTGATGTTTTTTGGGCTAAAGATGAAGAAGTATTGACAACAGGTATCTGCTTGGAAACGGAAGAAAATTTCACAGACGCTGCGGGCAAAGAACGGATTATTTCTACCAAAAAAAGCGTCTTTAAAAAAGCAGACGGCAGTAAAGTAATAGTTGGCACAATTAGAGATTTTACCGAATACAGAAGGCAGCAAAGAGCCCTGGAACAAAGCGAAGCTCGATTTCAAAAACTGGTAGCTAACCTGCCGGGAGCAATTTATCAATTCCGAAAGTCAGCAACTGGACAAAGGTTTTTTCCCTACGTCTCTTCAGGCTGCCGCCAACTGTACGAATTAGAGGCAGAAGTAATAGAGCAAAATGCGGAACTGATTTTTAACGGAATTCACGCAGACGATCGCTTAGATTTAGAAACATCTATAGAAGTTTCAGCCGCTACCCTGGAACCTTGGCAGCAGCAGTGGCGGCAGATTATGCCATCGGGAAAAGTTAAGTGGCTGCAAGGAGCTGCGAGACCGGAAAGGCTCCACAATCAGAGCAAATCTGGGAGCGGAGGCGATATTCTCTGGGACGGTTTAGTGGTGGATATCACTGAGTTGAAGCAGGCACAAACAGAGCGCGACCGCTTTTTTACTATTTCCTTAGACTTGCTTTGCATTATCGGTTTCGACGGCTATTTTAAACGTTTAAACCCAGCTTGGTCAACGGTTCTAGGCTACGATAGTGCTGATTTTTTTGCCAAGCCAATGATCGAATTTGTTCATCCTGACGATCGAAAAGCCACCGCAGCCGAAGGGCTAAAACTAATCGCCGGTATCTCCAGTATCTCCTTTGAAAACCGCTATATCTGCAAAGACGGTTCTTACAAATGCCTGCTGTGGACGGCATCGCCTTTTAGCGAAGAAGGTTTAATCTACTCAGTCGGTCACGACATTACTTCTCGCAAACAAGCTGAGTCGGAACTTCAGCGGCAAGCAGTAGCTATGGGCGCTGCTTATGACGGTATTGCTATTTTTAACGATCGCAAAGAATGTATTTATTCAAACGACGCTTATCTGAAAATGTACGGCTTGACTAGCGCTAGCGAACTGCACGGGAAGACATGGCAACTGCTCTACAGCCCCGCCGAAATTCAATATCTTGAACGTGAAGTAATGCCGAGTTTCCTCGAAAAAGGGTACTGCAATATAGAAGCGACTGGTCAGCGCCACGACGGTACTAAGTTCCCTCAAGAATTGTCGCTGACAATGCTGGCAGGCGGCGAAATAATTTCGATTGTCCGCGATATTACTAATAGAAAACAGGTAGAATCTGCACTGCGATCGAGCCAGCGTCGCTATCAAACTTTGGCAGAAGCATCGCCAGTTTGCATATTTCACAGCGATGCGTTTGGCAATTGCCTTTATGTGAATCAGCGGTGGAGCAAAATCACGGGATTAAAGGCAGAATTGGCAGCAGAAACTGGCTGGATGAATGCCATTCATCCCGATGATGCGGAACGGGTGAAAAATGAATGGTATCGAGCAATTATTGACAAAATTCCTTTTAAATCAGAATACCGCTTTCAGCATCCAGACGGTCGTGTAGTTTGGGCGATCGGTCAGGCGATCGCAGAAATCGGAGAACAGCAAGACATTAAAGGCTATATCGGCACTATTACAGATATTACCGATCGCAAACAAGCCGAATTAAACCTGCTGCGGGTGACTCAAGCCGTAGAAAGCACCAGCGACGCGATCTGCATTGCTGACTTGAGAGGGCGATCGATCTACCACAATCAAGCCTTTATTCACCGGTACGGCTACACAGCAGAAGAACTGAACGCCGCCGGCGGAGCAACAGCAATATACTCCCAAAATCAAGTGTTGCTAGAGATGTTTAAAACGATCCGTAAAGGCAAATCTTGGCAAGGCGAAGTCAAAATCAAAACTAAAAGCAACGAACCGCTGACAACTTTATTTCGCGCCGACTGCATTAAAGATGAAACTGGAAATTTAATCGGGTTAGTGGGAGTAATTACCGACATCACTGAACGCAAAAAAGCCGAGATGGCGCTGCTGCAACAATTAAGGCGAGAAAGACTGGTAGTTGCCATGCTCGATCGCATTCGCTCCTCCCTCAATTTAGAAGAAATTCTCACCGCTGCTGTCGAACAAGTGCGACAATTCTTGCAAACAGACCGCACAGTTATTTACCGTTTTAATCCCGACTGGAGCGGTTGTGTCGTTGTGGAGTCCGTGGCCAACAATAGAATTTCACTGCAAAATTTTAACAATATTGACGGCTGTTTTAAAGAGAGATTTGTTGAGGTTTATCAGCAAGGCTATATTAGATCGATGGAAGATATTTACCGAGAAAATCTGACAGAATGCCACATGAAATTTCTCGAAGGATTTGAAGTAAAAGCTAACTTAATAGTACCGATTTTACAAGCACGAGAAAGCATTTCCCATAGCCAACCCACCGCTGAAAATAAGCTTTGGGGACTGCTGATCGCCCAGGATTGCAGCGGCCCCCGTTCCTGGGAACCCTCAGAAATAGAAGCGCTGCGACAACTGTGCGTGCAATTGGCGATCGCGATCCAGCAATCGACACTATTTCAACAAGCACAAACCGAAATTGCCGATCGCAAACAAGCAGAAGCCGCCCTCCAACAAGCAGCATTAGCCGCAGAAACCGCCAACCGCGCCAAAAGCGAATTTCTCGCTAACATGAGCCACGAACTCCGCACGCCTTTAAACGGAGTTTTAGGTTACGCTCAAATCCTCAAAACCGACAAAGACTTAAGCTCAGATCACCAAGAAAGTCTCACCAACATTCAACAGTGCGGCGAACACTTGCTGATGTTAATCGACGATGTTTTAGACCTTTCCAAAATAGAAGCTAGAAAAATGAAACTCTACCCAGAAGAGTTAAATTTTCTAAATTTTACAAAAAACATTGCGGATCTGTTTCAGATGCGGGCCTCTCAAAAAGCAATTTTATTCAATTACGAACAAGTATCTCCCCTGCCTAGCTGCGTCAGTATCGACAGAAAAAGATTGCGTCAAATTTTGATCAACTTACTCAGCAATGCCGTAAAATTCACTAACAGCGGCGGAGTAACTTTAAAAGTCGGCTATGTCGGCACAGAAGCTTGGAATAGAGGCAGAGAAGAAAATTACGAGTTCTCGATTTTGAGTTCGGAACTGAAAGAAAATTATCTGCGTTTCGCCCATAATGCGATCGCAGCCAAACACGCTTTAAAAATTCGCTTTCAAATAGAGGATACCGGGAGTGGAATAGAGCAAGATAAATTAGAAGAAATATTTTTGCCATTCCACCAAGTAGGAGGAAATACCTTTGTTGAAGGCACGGGTTTAGGACTCTCAATCAGCCAGAAATTAGCGAAACTGATGGGCAGCGAAATTCGCGTCAACAGCATTTTGGGAAAAGGCAGCACTTTCTGGCTGGATGTAGAATTGCCCGCAGCCAAACGGTACTTGGAGGTGTCTCCTTTGCGTGACAAACACTGGCTTGTCGGTTTTGTCGGTAACAAACGGAAAGTGCTAATTCTGGAAGAAAATCAACTAAATCGCGATTTGTTGTGCAGGCTGCTGGGGCGTTTGGGATTTGAAATTGCAGAGGCCGGGAACGGTCAAGAATGCCTCTACAAAGCAGTTGAATTTCACCCGGATCTGATTTTAATGGACTTGCGGATGCCTGTAATGGATGGCTTAGAAACTGCAAGCAGACTGCGGCAGTTGCCGGAATTAAAAGATGTGATATTAATCGCTATGTCAGCTAGCGTTTTCGAGTCTGTGCAGCAAGAGATCATCCTCTCCCGGTGCGATGATTTTCTTCCCAAGCCGATCGAAGCAAATCACTTTTTGGAACAGTTGCGCGTTCATTTGGGACTAGAATGGATTTACGAAGCATCTTCGGGAAACAAAAAGCGCAAAACTTCCAGTTTGTCACCAGTATCTGATTTTCCTGTTTATTCTGCTCTGTTAGCTGCTGCTTCTGAGTCGGTAGCCAAACTTTTGAAACTCGCAGCTATGGGCGACATTGAAGATTTTTTTCAGGAAACGGCTAATCTGGAAATTCTGGAACCAAGATTAGTGCCGTTTGTCACGAACTTACGCCAACTTGCTAAGGGATTTCAGCTCAAACAAATTCGGAGGATTTTAAAGCAGTATATCGAGGGGCAGTAGCTCGTCGGTTTTTCGGGTTTGGGGATTTAAATCGTTACCAAGCAAAGGATGTCCGCGCCAAATCAAATCAATTCCGGTTGCACTCATACATGATGTTAACTGTTAACAGTCAACAGTTAACAGTGAATTTACGATTTCGATGAAGAGAGGATTTGATATTAAATCAACAATCAAGATATTTAAGCATGGTTTGGCATCAGATAGTATCGGCTCAATTACCTGACATAAAATGGGTTTGTAGTGAGGAATAAAGTCCTCAACATAAATTTTGAGTCGCGCCGATCTGGGTCAATTTTACGGTGTTTTATGCTATTTAGAATAAGAGTTTTCTGGTAAAATAACCTGTAAAGTAGCCTTTCATCGCTAGACTGAAGTCACAGGGGTTTTAGGCTATTTGTTGACAGTAGAGTTTTTGAGAGAGTTGGGATTGAAATTACTTTGCCTCAGTAACGGCCACGGAGAAGACGCGATCGCCCTTCGCATCTTGCGGGAACTGCAACAGCACCCGCACCCACCAGAATTAGCCGTGTTTCCGCTAGTGGGCGAAGGGCAAGCTTTCGCTCAACTAGAAAACGCCCGCATCATCGGCCCGGTGCAGCGGATGCCTTCGGGCGGATTTATCTACATGGATGGAAGGGAATTTTTGCGGGATCTCAAAGGCGGCCTGCTGCAGTTGACCGTAGCTCAGTTTAAAGCGATCCGCGCTTGGGTGCGATCGCAAACACAGTCTGGCAATCAAGACGTGGCGATCTTAGCCTGCGGCGATATCGTACCGCTGCTGTTTGCTTGGCTCGCTGGCGCGCCCTATGCTTTTGTCGGTACCGCCAAGTCCGACTATTATTTGCGGGACGAAAACGGGCCTCTGGCTCGCAAATCCGGCTTGTTTGCTTGGATTTCGTCGCCGCGATCGGTTTATTTCCTTTGGGAGCGCTGGTTGATGACGAGAAACCGCTGTCGCGCCGTTTTTGTCCGGGATGCGCTAACCGCCGAGACTTTAGAAAAGCTGGGAATTTCCGCCTACAATCTTGGCAATCCCATGATGGACGGACTCGAACCGGAAAACCCAGCCAGTTTTTACGGCCCTGATGCAGAGTTTCGGGAAAGGTCGCGATCGCTCGTCATCACCTTACTCCCCGGCTCTAGAGCGCCGGAAGCCTATGCTAATTGGCAGCTAATAGTAGAGGCTGCAGGCGGAATTTTGTCCTTGTTTGCCGATCGTAAACTGTTATTTTTCGGAGCCATTTCTCCCGAGTTAAACTTAGAAGCTTTGCGACCTATATTAGAATTTTTCGGCTGGCGACAAGACGGCGAAATAAAAACGCAGCGGCGAGAAGGAAGTATTTTGCGGCCTCCCGTTTCTAGCCCTCAAGAAATTCGGCAAGAATTTCCTAATTTGCTATTGCCCTTGACCTTTGTGCAGAGAAACGCCACGATGATTTTAACTCAGCAAAGTTTTAATGATTGTTTGTACGAAGCCGATGTAGCAATAGCAATGGCCGGAACCGCTACAGAACAATTTGTCGGTTTAGGAAAACCCGCGATCGCCATTCCCGGAAACGGCCCGCAATTTACCCCCGCCTTTGCAGAAGCCCAAAGTCGCCTGTTAGGCCCCTCATTAATTTTAGTCAAACATCCCGCCGAAGTTGCCGGCGCAGTACAGTCTTTGTTCCGCGACCCCGACAGATTGCAGCTAATCGCTGAAAATGGCTTGCGCCGCATGGGAGAACCCGGTGCCGCCGCCAGAATTGCCGAGTGTTTAATTCAGCGGTTCGGCGGCGGAGACAGCAATTCTAAATTGCCGACAATACAGTAGGGCATAGGGCAAACAGGGCAAACAGGGCATATCTCACAAGGCGATCGAACCGCTATAGTTATGTCCCTAGCGAATATCTTTA
This sequence comes from Microcoleus sp. CZ3-B2, assembly GCF_036705055.1. NCBI lineage: Bacteria > Bacillati > Cyanobacteriota > Cyanophyceae > Oscillatoriales > Microcoleaceae > Microcoleus > Microcoleus sp. CZ3-B2. The sequence goes on from NZ_JAUBTN010000056.1 coordinate 8,923, forward strand.
ATTGTACTTTATTTAAAAAAAATCTCGATCGCTAACTACTCACTTCCATTGTTTGTAATGAGGATTTTAGTCCTATAATTATCAGGACTAAAATCCTCATTACAAACCAAAAAAAATCAATTTTCCGTTTTTTCCGAAGATGGAAACCTGAAATTAGCCTAAGAAATTTTAAAATCCGACTTCACCAAAACACCAGGTTCTCGCTGCATGGGAAGCACATCTAAAGTATCCAATTGCGCGCAATATTTTAAATCTTCAATCACGCCCATACGCAATAGGCGCTGGCCGTGACTGGCTTTTTCCAACAATTCGTGCAGCCGATCTTCCCACTGCAAATAAAGAGCGATCGCCCCAAACACTTCATCGTTACCAGCAAAATCGATCGCCGGAATACCGCTTTCTGCTAGCAGGCTTTGGGCGATCGCCCCAGCACAAACCGTATCCTCCAACGAATAACTCCCTTCCCAACCAGAACCCACAATCCAAATACTTTCCGGCTTTTGACTTAACAAAAACTGCACCACAGATTTGCGGTTAATCAAAGCCGCCGTTAACACAGTTGCAGCAGCTTGCACTCGTTGCAAAGCCCGAGTACCATTAGTTGTGCTGATAAAAATTCGCTTCCCAGTCACCTTTTCTGGCGTGCAGTCCAGCGGAGAATTCCCCATATCAAAACCGTCAACTTTCGCGCCACCGCGCTCTCCAGCCCGAATTCGCTGGTCTGCAGGCCATTTTTCGCTCTCTGCCATCAGCTTATCTAAGTCGCTGAAAACTTGGACAGCTTCCGCCCCATTATTCAGGGCCGTCGCCATTGTCGTAGTCGCCCGCAGCACATCAACTGCGATCGCGCAAGCCGGCATTTTGTCCGCTGGCGTAAGTTCCGGGGTATGGTAAATAAAAAGCTTCACTTTTGGGCAACCTGCAATAATTCCTCATACATAATAATAATAGAAAGTGACGCTCTCACCCCTAATATGTCAAAACAGCTCAATTCAAATCCCGCCCGCAGCGCCATTACCGCACCAATTCGACTCTTGGCAGGTTTCACCTATCCTTTTCGAGCTTTCACGCTGATTTGGCAAACTCCCAAACTGTGGACTTATGTATTAGTTCCCGTCTTACTAAATTTTCTAATTGGTACCGGACTTTATTTAAGCTTGCTATTTCCCAGTTTGGCAGGGATAGACGTTTTAGTTGCCGAGTTGTCCGTCCGATTTAATGCTCTAATTGCTAGTTTTCCAGCTTGGCTGAGCTTTCTCGGCGTGTTAACAGTCGCTTTCGGCTGGCTGCTGCGCGTACTCCTAGTGTCAGGACTTTTGCTGATAATTGGATTTTTGTTAGTGCAGTTTGGCGTGATTTTAGGTTCGCCCTGGTACGGCAAACTTTCCGAACAATTGGAACTGCTGCGGAACGGTCAATTGCCCGCAGAAGCACCAATGAATTTGGCGAGTAGTTTTGGGGATATTCAAAGGGCGATCGCCTTTGAACTGCGAAAACTACAAATTTTGTTGAGCGTTGGTATACCCCTGCTGCTGCTAAATTTTATCCCTGGTGTCGGCTCTATTCTTAGCACTTTGGGCGGCGTAGCTTTGGGCGCGACGATTGTCTGTTTAGATTTTTTAGATGCACCTTTGGAGAGGCGGAGGCGGCCTTTTCAGGAGAAGTTAGAAATAATTTGGGCGAGTTTGCCGGCTAGTGGCAGTTTTGGTTTAGTGTGTTTGGGTTTGGTGAGCATTCCGCTGTTGAATCTGTTGGCCATTCCGCTGTGCGTGACTGCGGGAACTTTGTTTTTTTGCGATCGCATTTGGCCGGCCCGCTTTGCTCCACAAGAAACAAACATCGCTCCAGAAACTAACATTACAACTTAAAAAACTAGGGAGATGCTTCTACCTTCGGCTGAATGTCTTCTACCTGCCGCTGACTCTGGGACTTAAAACTCAGAAACGGGCTTAAAAACAGCCAACTAACGAAGAAGAATGAAGCTGTAAATAGCTGGACAATATCAACCGCCGACAAATATCCGTCAGATAAGAGTGCAATAGTTCTATCTGTCAGCCCGAATATCCAAGAGAGAATCCCAAACAGCCAAATGCCTTTTTGGAGCATGGGCAAAAATGCTGAAACTTCGGAGTTTTGCTGCTTGTTCATTAATTTAGCCCTTGTTTGCGAAAAGTCTGATTAACCGGGCACCCCAAGGGCTTAAGGATTTTTGGTGTCTCCTCGGATTCCCTTTGTTATCTATATGTTAAGAAATGTTTCTCGATATGGCAACACTCTTCAGGAGGTATTTGCACATCTATCTCAAGAGGTAGTTGGAGCGCTGACAAAGAGTGATATTTGCTACAGTTTGGCAGCGACGCTAGAGATTTTGCCGAGTTTTTGAGAGATAAATTGCTGGGCACGGGTAGCGGCAGGAGCTCTTGGCACCGCGCCTACAAAAAAAGCTTGTAATTTATATTGAATTATGTAATACTACAAGTTGATCGAGTCTGGTTAAAGAACGATCGCGAGGTTTGTACTGAAGACTGAAGTCCTCAAAGCCCTAAAAGCCACAGGACAAACAATTTGATTATCAAAATCCACCGGACTTGATGTGAGTTCAGCATCAATAAAATCGAACAATGGCACGCTTAAATCAGATTATTGCGATCGAAAAAGGCATCAAAAGCCGCTCCGCCCAAGAACTAGCAGAAGCCCAAAAAGCCCTCCAGAAGCCAGCTTTGCTTTCTGGAATCTCCCGCACTTACCGTCCCAAAGACGAAGAAGGCGCACAACTGCCGCCAGAGTCCAAAAAAGTGGAAGTCAAAGCCGAAGAGATTATCCGCAAAACAACTGAAGTTTTGACCAAACTCTTTGACGTAACCGCAACCAAAGATTGGACAAATTGTAGCGCTCGCGCGGACGTGACTGTAGACGGAAATGTGCTTTTGAGTCAAGTTCCAGTCAGCTATTTGCTATTCATTGAAAAACAATTAGCAGATTTGCAAGCATTCATCAAAAAACTGCCAGTCTTAGATGCTTCCGAGACTTGGACTTTCGATGCTTCGGCCGACTGCTGGGCCACAGAACCTGTGCAAACTCTCAAGACTTTTAAAACTCCGCGCAATCACGTTAAAGCTGAAGCTACGGAACACCATCCGGCGCAAGTCGATGTTTATTACGAAGATATTACGATCGGCTATTGGCGGACTGTCAAGTTTTCGGGAGCTTTGCCAGCACGGCGGATCAATGAGTTGCTGCAAAGGGTGGAAATCTTGCAGCAAGCTGTTATGTTCGCCCGCGAAGAAGCTAACAATTCTGAAGTTGAGGAACAGAGAGTGGGAGAGCGAATTTTTCAGTTTATTTTCCGCTAATTGCTTGCTTTTTTGATGGTTATAGTTTAAGATATAAACCGAGTACAATTTCAATCTAAAACTTCAACTTAAACCGTACAAATGTGACAGTGCAGGTTCGACTCCTGTCTTCGTTCAATAGCGAAGTAGCCCAATTGGCAGAGGCAGCATTGCGTACAAATTCAACAGCAAGTTATTACTCTAAACTCAGCATTCTCCGCCGATCGCTAAAACGAATGTCAGGAAAATCACATCATCGAGGTTGCTGGCTCATATCCAGCCCCCTCTACCAAACGCAGGGGGGTAGCTCAATCGGTAGAGCGCGATGCTATTAATCTTAAATCCTTGACTTAAATGTGATAGCGTGTGCAAATGGGCGGTAAATAGAAACCCAGTAGTAAGGTCAGAACTGCTGGGTTTTATGCTAATAATTGAATCAATTCGTTAAATCCGTCAGTCCTGGACGTATCAAGACAGATGATTTACTGCATCAATCCTCAATGCGAACAACGCGAAAATCCTGCTGCTGCTCAAAATTGTCAGGCTTGCCGCACGGATTTGTTAATTGCCGATCGCTACCGCATCATTAAACCAGCGCGATCGCCCAATCCCGCCCGCCCCACAGACATCTTAGAAGTCGAAGATTTGGGAACCGGCGAAAACGAATGGGGCACAGTCAAAATTTTTAAAGTGTTCAAACACAGCCACAATCCCGATTTACTTCGCTGCTTCCAGCAAGAAGCGCGAGTGTTAATTTGGCTGGGGGGAAAAGCCGGAGTTCCCCAAGTTGAACCAGACGGTTATTTCCAAATTAAACTCGCCAACAATTCCCAGAAATTGTGTTGTTTGGCGATGGAAAAAATCGATGGAGTAAACTTGACAGAATTCTTAACTACAAACCAACAGGTTTCTCAAACACTCGCCGTTGATTGGCTGCAACAAATACTCCATATTTTGCAAAAAATACACAAATATCATCTCGTACATCGGGATATTAAGCCATCTAACTTGATGCTAGAACCCGATGGGAAATTGAGATTAATTGACTTCGGCTGCGCCACCGAAGCAGACACAGATACTACACCCATCGGTTCTGCTGGGTACTCCGCGCCTGAACAAATTGCCGGAAAACCAGAAGTGCGATCGGACTTTTTTGCCCTAGGGCGTACTTTTGTACATTTATTAACAGGCTTAAACCCGATCGACTTTCCCGTCAATCAAAAAACTGGTAAAATCAACTGGAAAAACCAGGCCGTAGATGTCGATCGGTCCTTTGTAGACTCGATCGACGAATTGATGGAACCGCTACCAGAAAACCGACCGGAAAATACCCAAGCTATTTTAGAAAAACTCAAAAATATAGAGTTTTTGATGACCTCCACAGAACCAAAGTAATAATTCCCGATTCCCGATTCCCGATTCCCGATTCCCGATTCCCCAATCAATAAATCTGTTCCAACTTGCGAAAATCTCGCTCAACTTCCGCCCACAAAGCCCGATTGTGAGGGTCAGTTTTTACAGCCTTTTTCAAATAAATTCTCGCCTTATCAACCTGCTTTTCCCCGATCAAATGCCTTCCCCAGCGCTGATAGGCGATCGCCTGCCACTGGCGCACCTCCCGATCTTCGGGCACCCGCTGCGCCAAACCCTCAATCAGGGCGATCGCCCGCGGGAACCTCTGATATTTCAGCAACTGCTGCAACTGAAAATAAGCATCTTGCTTTAACTTTTGTTCCGCCGCCGACAGATCCGGGCTATCTGGAGTCGGTTGCTGTTTCCGAGTCACCTTAACTGTCTGCGATCGATCTTTCACCGCTGCAGCGGGCGGTGTCGGAGTAGGCGGTACTGTTGAACTAGCAGTTGTTGACTCCGCAACATCGGCGGGGGCTATATTTACCAGGAACTTATAAGCCTCAGTAATAGCAATAAACTTATTCTTAGCCTGTTCGTTTCCCGGATTCACATCCGGGTGATACTGTCTGGCTAACTTTCGATAAGAACTCTTAACTTGCGATAAACTCGCACCAGACCTGAGTCCTAACTGTCGGTAATAATCTGCAGTATCCATTTAGCATGAACGATCGTTGATAATACAATTAAATATGGCAGAATCCTTAAATGTAAAGATTCTGCCAAAATTTACCGAAAAACTGGGTGTAGTGCGAGGTAGTGTAGCGAAAAAATCGCTTACGGACGATCTTCGACTACTCTGTCAATCAAGCCGTATTCCTTGGCTTCCTCAGCGGACATGAAATAGTCGCGATCCATGTCTTTCTCGATTTTCTCGATCGGCTGTCCGGTATTTTTAGCATAAATACCGTTGAGTTGGTGGCGCAAGCGCAGAATCTCCTTCGCTTCAATCTGAATGTCCGTTGCTTGTCCCCGCGTGCCCCCAGAAGGTTGGTGAATCATAATCCGCGAGTGAGGCAAAGCCAACCGTTTCCCCTTCGTACCTGCAGCTAGCAGGAAAGAACCCATCGAAGCAGCCAAGCCCACACAAATCGTCACCACGTCGGATTTAATGTGCTGCATGGTATCAAAAATAGCCATGCCTGCCGACACCATCCCGCCGGGGGAATTGATGTACAAAATGATATCCTTACCCGAATCTTCCGAATCCAGATACAGCATCACGGCGATAATTTGATTGGCAATTTCATCGTCAATATCTTTACCTAAGAAAATAATCCGTTCCCGGTAAAGGCGATCGTAGATATTAATCCACTGAGTATCATAACCACCAGGCATTTTGTAGGGGACTTTTGGCACACCTATAGGCATAATTCGGAACTCCGTTTAGTTGGTAATTGGTAATCGGGGATTTGGAAGTGATTGCTTGTTATTAGTTACTTTTTGTTAGTTACTTGTTATTAGTTACTTGTTATTAGTTACTTTCGACTTTTTGGTGATCGCAACCAATAACCAATAACCAATAACCAATAACCAATAACCAATAACCAATAACCAAATTAGATGACTCCAGCCGGCAGCGGTTTCGCCAATTCTTCCGAACTTTCTAGAACCCGATCGATCAAACCGTATTCTTTAGCTTCCTGCGGCGTCATGTACAGCAACCTATCCATATCTTTAGCAATCTTTTCGATCGGTTGACCAGTACAGTTTGCTAAAATATCCAGCATCGTCGCCTTATTTGCCAGCACTTCCTTCGCCCGAATTTGAATGTCGCTTGCTTGACCCCGCGTGTAAGCCTTGGGTTGGTGCAACACGATCGAAGCGTGCGGCAAACTAGCCCGAAAGCCCTTTGTACCGGCCGCTAACAGCATCGCAGCCATGCCCATTGCCGAACCGAGGCAAATCGTTTGCACGGGCGGCTTAATGTACCTGATCGTGTCGCAGATAGCGAAGGCTTCGGTTTCAAAGCCGACGGGTTCGCCGCTGTAACCAGAAGTGCCAGTCGAGTTGATATAGATTTTGATCGGCTTATCGGGGTCTTCGTACTGCAAATACAACAGTTGCGCGATAATCAGTTCTGTTACCGCAGGCACCAGAGGCATACCAAGATAAACGATCCGCTCCTTCAGCAACAGGGATGGCAAATCGGGTGGTGGCGTCCGAGAGTTGCCTTCCCCGTAGTATTGCGATTGCACAGCTTTAATTGGTGTGTTCATAAACCGAAATGTTGCCTGAACTGATGGAGCTATTCTTAAAGAAATAGTAACGCAATCTTTAGGTATCCCGCATGAAAGTTAGTTTGCTCCCGGTCTTAAACGACCCCAACCTTGACGCGATCGCGCCCTCAACCCAGCGCCAACTAGCGATTTCAGTGTCTGCGACAGCAAGTTCGATCGACTCCAGCGTACCCTTAAACCTGTGCCTGATTCTCGACCACAGCGGCTCGATGGGCGGACGGCCCTTGGAAACCGTCAAACAAGCCGCCGGACGGTTGCTCGACCGGTTGAAGCCCGGGGATCGCTTTTGCGCGGTGGCTTTCGATCACAAAGCCAAAGTCATCGTCCCCAACCAAATTGTGGGAGATCCTGCCAGCATTAAACGGCAAATTGAGAGATTGCGCCCGGCCGGCGGCACAGCAATTGATGAGGGCATTAAGTTAGGTATTGAAGAGTTGGGGAAAGGCAAAAAAGAAGCTATATCTCAGGCATTTCTGCTGACAGACGGCGAAAACGAACACGGCGACGACAGCCGCTGTTTGAAGTTGGCGAAACTGGCCGCCGAGTATAACATGACTTTAAATTCTCTGGGATTTGGCGATAACTGGAACCAGGATATTTTGGAGAAGATTGCTGATGCTGGCGGCGGTGCTCTGGCTCACATTCAGCGGCCCGAAGATGCGGTTGATGAGTTTGGTAAGCTGTTTACTCGCATCCAAGGTGTAGGTTTGACTAATGCTTATTTGCTATTTTCCCTGATGCCAAAAGTGCGGTTAGCCGAACTTAAACCGATCGCCCAAGTTGCTCCTGATACGATCGAATTACCGGTACAGCAAGAGGGCGATCGCTTTATGGTGCGCCTGGGAGATTTAATGAAGGATGTAGAGCGAGTAGTTTTGGCTAATATTTATATTGGACAGTTACCTGAAGGCAAACAGGCGATCGGGCAATTGCAAATTCGCTACGACGATCCGACTGTCGGTGAAGGTTTACTTTCCGATCCCGTTGCAGTTTCTGCTAATGTTCTAAAAGTTTATCAGCCGGCACTCAACCCGATGGTGCAGCAGCATATTTTAGCTTTGGCTAAGTACCGCCAAACTCAACTCGCCGAAACTAGATTACAACAGGGCGATCGCGCCGGTGCCGCCACAATGTTACAAACGGCGGCTAAAACTGCTCTGCAAATGGGCGATAAAAGTGCCGCCACAGTGCTGCAAACCTCAGCTACTCGCTTGCAGTCTGGTGAAGATTTGAGTGAGGCCGATCGCAAGAAAACTCGGATTGCTTCTAAAACAGTTCTTAAGTAGTGTAATTTGCGGTTAATTGCGATCGGCTCCATAGTTTGTAGTAAAGACTTTAGTCCTAATTGACTCAAAGTCACAGAGAAGACTGAAGTCCTTACTACGAATCGGTTTATAATGTTTGTACCACCTATTATAGAGTGCTTGTATGAGCCAGACAATATCTGATAAAGTACGCTGGACTACCGCTGATTTGGAACTATTGCCCGATAACGGCGATCGTTACGAACTTATTGATGGAGAGTTATTTGTGACTAGAGCACCGCATTGGGGTCATCAACGGGCTTGTGGCAGATTTTTTTCTGTGCTGGATACTTGGTCGATGTCTGCTGGTTTAGGACAAACTGCCATCAATCCGGGTCTGATTTTCACAGATGCTGACAACGTTATTCCTGATGTAGTTTGGGCCAGCAATGAACGCTTGGCTATCTTGCTAGACGAAGCCGGCCATTTAACCGCCGCCCCCGAGTTAGTTGTTGAAGTATTATCTGCTGGTACAGACAATGAAAGACGGGATAGAGATTTGAAAGTCAGACTTTATTCAGTGCGGGGAGTACAGGAATACTGGATTGCGAATTGGCGGTTGCAACAAATTGAGGTTTATCGCAGGGAACAAGCAAGTTTAAGGCTTGTTGCTACACTGTTGAGGAATGATGAATTGACATCGCCTTTGTTACCCGGTTTTAGTTGTTCTGTAGCTCAGATTTTTGCTTAGAATTATGAAATACTTTTACAGGGCGATCGCCCTTTGGGGATTTGTGACAGTTTTGGGTGGCATATCCCCTGCCATTTCTACTCAAAATTCACCAATACTCATCGTTCAAAATTCGGCAGAAGATTTATTTAACAGCGCCTTAGCCAAGTCAGAAGCAGGAGATATTCAAGGTGCGATCGCCGATTACACCGAAGCCATCCGCCTCAATCCCGACTACGCAGCAGCCCATAACAAACGCGGTATAATTCGAGCCCGCGATCTCAAAGATTACCCAGCAGCAAAGGCAGATTTCGATCGCGCTATTCAAATCGACCCCAACTACGGCGATGCCTACTACAACCGCGCCAGAGTCCGCGAATTCTTAGAAGATATCAACGGCGCGATCGCCGATTATCATACAGCAGCCCAATTCTATCAAAAATCAGGCAAAACTAACGATTATCAAGATGCCATCAAGCATCTTCAACTGCTGGAACAATAAATAGCTTTTGCCAACATGGTATAATCTCCTTAGTGTTTAAGAAATACCAACTATGATTGCCAACATCAGCCACACCTACACCTCCCCAGAAGACTATTTAGAAGGCGAAAAAATTAGCCCTATCAAACACGAATACAGACAAGGCGAAATTTATGCAATGGCAGGAGCAAGTGATGCCCATGAAACAATTTGCATCAACCTAGTCAACTTGCTCACAACTCACGTTAGAGGCAGAGGCTGTCGCATTTACGCAGGAAACATGAAAGCCAGAATTGAGCAAGCCGATGTATTTTACTATCCCGACATCATGGTAACTTGCGACGAAAGAGATAGAAGTCTTGACTATTTCAAACGCCACCCGCGCTTAATCGTAGAAGTTCTCTCTCCAACCACAGCAGCATTCGATCGCGGAAATAAATTTGCCGACTACCGCACCTTAGAAACTTTACACGAATACGTAGTGATTAATCAAGAAAGAATCGGTGTAGAATGTTATCGCCGCAATGCAGAAGGGCGCTGGGAACTCTATCCTTACGCGGATGGCGAAGAAGTTCGCTTGGCTAGCGTAGAATTTCAATGCCCGACCGCACAAATTTACGAAGATGTTCTAGGAATGAGTTAAAATAGGCGATCGAACCGATATCAACAATTTATCTCTGTTCCCAAGCGGTTAAATACTCAAAATTTACTATTCAAAAAATGTCCGCAACTTCCACCTTCACCGTTACCGTACCCGCCACAACCGCCAACCTCGGCCCCGGTTTTGACTGCATCGGTGCCGCTTTAAGCCTCTACAACTCCTTCCAATTCTCTCTTCTCGAACCCTCCGCAACCGAGAAACTAAAAATTACAGTCACAGGCGCAGAAGCCGCCAAAGTCAAGACAGATGACAGCAATCTGGCTTATGTCGCATTTGTCAAATTATACGATCGCCTCAATCAATCGCCGCCGCCAGTCGCCATACATATACATATGGAAGTTCCCCTGGCTAGAGGTTTGGGAAGTTCCGCTACAGCCATTGTCGGTGGGTTAGTCGGTGCAAATGAACTAGCCGGAAAGCCTTTGAGTCAGGTGGAAGTGATGCAGTTGGCGATCGAACTTGAAGGACATCCCGACAATGTTGTCCCCGCTTTCTTGGGAGGCTGTCGCCTCGCAGCTAGCAATACACCGGGCAGTTCCTGCCAAATTTGCGACATTCCGTGGCATCCTGATATTGTGCCTGTGGTTGCTATTCCCGATTTTGAACTTTCTACAGCCGAGGCGCGCCGAGTTTTGCCGGCAGATTACAGCAGGGCTGACGCGATTTTTAATGCTGCACACCTGGGTTTGTTGGTGCGGGCTTTGGCTACGGGCGATCGAGATTGGCTGCGCTGTGCCCTCGATGACAAAATTCACCAGCCTTATCGCCAATCGCTGATTCGGGGATATCAAGCGGTGCAAGAAGCTGCGTTGAATGCTGGGGCTTGTGGGATGGTCATTAGCGGTGCGGGGCCGACGCTTTTGGCTTTAACTGATGTTACTAATGCTGATGCGGTTGTGAGGGAAATGGCTGCTGCTTGGGCGGAATTTGGGGTGAAGGCTGATGTAAGGGCGATTTCTCTTGATACTCAAGGTGCGATAATTTCTGGTTAATTAAGTTAGCTTGACAAAAAATCTAGTGTGCAAGCGAAAATCGGATTTTATTACCTCTTTGGTATCAAAGGGCGATTTCCTACGGGATATATCCGCTTCACGCAGTTTTTTTTCAAGCCCGCACTCCAAACCCTTGACTGTCACGATCAGTTGTTTCGTATTTCGATCGCCAACCGTATCATAACTTTCCGCCCTGGGATACACTCAGGGCTATTTCATTTAAAAAGCCAACTCGACTCCCAACTGGACAAAAAGAGAAATATTGGATGGCATCTTTGGGGAATGAAAGGTCGATCGCTCTTCAGTTAGATTGGTTGGTTGAGGTGCGATCGCATCTGCTACCTCTACTTCATCAGGCTAGTTGTAAAGCAAGAAATAGAATAATGTGGTAAATAACATGAATTATATATAGTGAGTTCTGAATTTGCGACATCTGCTAATTTTGGCTTGCTCCCAGCGTAAACGTTCGGATGCTGATTCGCTGCCTGCTATTGAGCGCTATGATGGCCCCACATTCCGTTTGCTGCGTCGTTTTCTGCGGAAACAACCATCAGCACAGTTAGAGATATATATTTTGTCAGCTAAGTTTGGCTTGATACCGAGTGACTATCTGATTCCAAATTATGACCAACGAATGACAAAAATGCGATCGCGTCAACTGCAGCCAGAGGTCATTGCTAAATTTGAAGATATCCTCAGCGCAAAGTCATACCAGAAACTTTGCATTTGTTTAGGTCAAGATTATTTCCTTGCAATGGATAAATACGATATGCTAATCAAATCAGGATTAGCTGTGCGAATTGCTACAGGCTCCTTGGGTAAAAAGCTGGCAACCTTGCATGATTGGCTGTACGGAAAGCCCCCGGAACTAGCTAGCAGACAGGCTGTTGTCCCCCCAGGGAAAGCGAGTCTTAAAGGGATTGAGGTTGTTTTGACACCAGGAGAAGTGCTTGATTTAGCGCGTCAGGCGTTGGTGGAAGGCAAGGGCAACCCTGGTTGTTACCAGTCGTGGTATGTGTTAGTTGGCGATCGACGGGTATCGCCGAAGTGGGTGGTAAGTCTGTTGACAGGATTGCCTGTCAGTGATTTTCATTCAAGTGCGGCTAGGCGAATGCTCCAACAACTTGGTGTAGAAATTTATAGAGAATAATCAAATCTTAATCTGAATAAAGGTGTTTAAAAATGATCGTCAAGACTCTCCCTATCGGCACAGTTATTTCCGATCGAGATACCCCAACTTTTGAAACTGTGCGAATCAAATTGAAAGCAGGACAGGATGTAAAGCCTGGTATGCTTGTTCGGATTCCTGTATCAAGAGCAGAAAAGACCATGCTTTATGGTCGAATTCGTAGTGCTTATGAAAGCAACTCTAATGAAAGCGCAGAAAGCATCAACGTTACTGAGAGCATGGGGCTGCCGCGAAATTATCCTAAAGAGGAAGATAGCACAAGGATATTTCGCCTTGCCGAAGCTGACTTGATTGAGGAGATTATAGACAAAGAGATCAGAGCGCCACAGAATTTACCAAATTCGGGGGCAGAAGTATTTATTGCTGATAGCGATCAAACCGTCCAGGTTTTGGGTATGGTGAAAGATCGCTCTGAGGGTTTGTACATTGGTGAAACAGTAAGTGGTACAAAAACAGAAATAATTCTCAAACGTGAGGCGATTCAGCGGCATTTTTTTATAGGTGGAACTACAGGCAGTGGTAAGAGTTATGCAATGGGTGTAATTGCAGAAGAAATCATCAATATGAATTTACCAATTGTTTTTATAGATACACAGGATGAATATTCATCGTTAGTTAAAAAAATGGGGGGAGAAGTTGTTGAGCCCGGAGAAGATTTTAGCATTCGTATCTCATCACTTACTGAAGCAGAATTGATAAATTTACTTCCTGAAGCGATGAAACAGAGTTCAGTTCAGTGTGACGTAGTGACAAGGGCTTTTGGTGAATTACAAACTCGTCTAGTCAATGAAGATATTGCAAAATTTACGTTGGATGATGTTTTAGCAAGAATACCAGATTCAGCAGCAGCACTATCAGGTAAACCTGGTGATGTGCCACGATTGGTCGATACCGTCACACGCAGGTTAAAAACTCTCAATAATTACAAAATATTTGGCGAGGGGGTAGCTGACTGGCGAAAACTTATGTATCCTTGTCTGGCAATAAATTGTAAAAAATTAACCTCTATACAGCTTCAATCTATAGCAACAGCAGTCTTGAGGGAACTTCAAAACTTACGCATCCGGGGTCATATTCCACCTTATGTGGCGGTTGTGGATGAAGCTCATTTGTTTGTACCACAAGGTGAGGGTAGCCCTTGCAAACAAATAATACGGGAAGGTGTACGAATTGGAAGACATCACGGCATTTGCATGGTATTAATGACACAAAGCCCTATTGACATTGATAGAAGCATTATCCGTCAGTGTAATACAAGACTGGTGTTTGCGTTGGAACCAGATCAACTTGATGCCATTCGGGGCGTAAAGTCAGATGCCTCTGAAGAAATGTTACGTGCCCTACCCAAAATGCCACGCGGTACTTGTTTGCTTTCGGGTACTTATGAGAGTGTGAAGCATACGATTCCGGTACGCATTAGGGAGCGTACAACTAAAAATTCAGAAGGTGGTAAAACTCCTGATATTTTCCAGGAGATGAAAGATGAATGGATATCTAAAATTAATGACTTAAAACAAAAGGAGAAATAAAAATGCCCAGAAAACGCAAATCTCAATCTAACTCTCCCGATCCTGAGCGATATAGGCAGTTATCCATATTCGACATCCTCAACTCGGATACCTATGAGGTACTGAGCCGTGATGCAGTTGCCGATTATAATCCAGTTGCAAGAACGGCTGATTATATGCGACAAATAGTTGAATCTGAGAGAGCTTGGACAACCACAATTCAAACTGCTCGGGAACATTTACTAGAAAAAGATCCGAGGGAACTATACCTTGATTTTTTCACTGATCTCAAGCGTCAGATAGAGCAAGACTCATCTAAATCAGCACGACTAGCACGCCTGTTAGAGCAGGTTGCTATTCGTGGATTTGGAATGACTAAGGAACAAGTGCGAATTGAGAAACCAGCAAGAGGTAGTAGTCGATGGAGAGTAAATCTGGATGTTGCATCAATTCAACAACACCTTCAAAGCCATATTGTAGGAGAACACTTCCTTAACCCGATTACTTCTGATGACGTTTGGGGAAACCGTGATTTTCTCATCGGGTCTTCTGATGTGAGCCAGCATCGCAGTTCTGTACCTATTCCCGCACGATTTTTCACACGCAGTGTACCCTTTTTACTTAACAATGCTGCTGGTGCTGTACTTAGGGTGCAACAGGGTCAAGCGAGTTATGATCCGCCTCGATTCAACCCCCAACCGAATGAAGAATTACTCAAATGGATGCTAATTGACCCCTCGTACCAAGACGAGCTAGAACCTGAAGATTATCAGCGCTGTCTAGCCTCAGCAATGGATGTTGGTCAGTATAAATTTGACTATCAATATTTGTTGAATGCAGACCGAAGTCGTCCAGATATTATCCTCAGAGATGGTAGCCTATTTCCGCAGGATGCTTACCTAGACAACTTTTTAATTGAAAATAGGCGGGGTGAATTCACTCGCGAAGCAATACGAGGTCTGCTTGAATGTCTCGATTGTGCTAAAAACTCCGGGATTATTTACTGTGGAGTATCCAAAAATGTACGTTTAAAAGTTTATAGTGCCGTGTTGGATTGGTATATAGCTAAGGAGATAGATCCGAAGTGGGAAACTGGAAACTATACTCTTAATGATGGACAAATGATGACACTGTTGTTGTCAGATCCTTCGTTTGTTGGTGATTATCTAAAACAAACAATAGCTACCTGTCTGATACGTCGTTCTTTCACTACAAGAGCTACTTTGAATGAAAAAGCTAATCTTACCGACTTAGAAAGCTCTTACTTTGAACGTTATGAAAAACAACATGATATTAATATCAGTTCTTATAAACAATTGTGTAAAATTTTTCATATGTATATGTTTTTTATCGGTCACTCCAAAAACCCTAATCAGCAGTTACCTCGGTATGAATTTTTTCACAATGATTCTCTTGGCTCAGTATCATCAATAGCACAGAAAATTCTAACGGCTTTACGATATTCTAGTATAGATATTGACCAAGATCATTCATTTATGGCTGAGGAGCCAATTACCTATATAATACCAACAGTTACTCAGCAAGCACATATTTACTCAAAGGATGTGGGTAAGTACATAACTGATGGCACTGGACAATTGCTCATGTCCCGATATAAAGCTCTACTATCAGAAATGGTTTAGGATATCTGAATCATGCAAATCGTCGCCGGCATTAGTTTAAAAGGAATCAAACCGCGTGTATGGGATAAAACCTCAGAGTATTACCTTCCCCAACTACACGCGGTAATGGTTTCCTACGCCGATTTTCACAAAATGCCTAAACGCAGGCGTGAGGCAATGGAAAAGGGACTGCACGAATCTCTGGGTATTCCTACTCAAGTTCAAATTTATCTTGATAACGGTGCTTTTTACTTTATAAAACGTGATGGTGAAACGCCAAGAAAAGAGTATGAAGAGTTTGTAGAAAAAGCTAAACCAGACTGGTATCCAATTCCTCAAGACTTTATTCCTACTCCCAAAATGACATTTAAGGAGCAGAAACAATGTTTTAAGCGCACAATGGAAATGAATCTGGCTTATAAAGACCATCCATCATACATTCCTGTTATTCACATTAGCGAATTGCTGGAAGAGTATGTAAATGCAATCAAAGCACATAAGGAATTTTTAGCAAAACCATATATTGCTTTGGGTGGCATTGTACCAAATTTACTACGCGCTCCTAAAGCACTACCTTATCAGAAAATTCTATCTAGCATTCAACATATACGCGAAGAATTTAAAAATACAAAACTTCATGTTTTTGGCATTGGTGGCACCGCAACTATACATTTAGCCGCTTTATTGAGGATTAACTCAGTAGACTCAAGCGGTTGGCGCAGTCGGGCGGCGCGGGGGATGATACAATTGCCTGGAACCGGAGAGCGAATTGTCGCTCCTTTAGGTAACTGGAGAGGTCGGCAAGTCAGTCAAGAAGAAGAAAAAAAACTAGAGGAATGTCTCTGTCCAGCTTGTCGTCAGTATAAATTAAATGGACTGAAAATAAGTGGTATGGAAGGTTTTTGTAATCGAGCTACTCATAACTTGTGGATACTACTGGAAGAGGCTCGAATGATTGAAGAACATTTATATAATAGTGGAGATTATAAGGAGTGGTACAAGGGACACTTAGATAACACCATTTATCGTCCACTGATTGCTAAAATAGTTGAAAATAATGAAAACTAAAGCTAAGCGAGCTGAGATTAATAACTTTTGTTTTTTTTCTGCTATGCAGCAAACCTAAATCCCGAACCCAAAACTTTCTTTTCTCGCTCTGCGCCCTCTGCGTCCTCTGCGGTAAATAAAAAAATTAGTTATTTTCGATACAATTCCCGACTCAACTGCTGATCGCACTCCTCAATTTTCCACCGGATCTAAAATTCCCCTAAAGTTCCACCCCCTTTCCCAAAACCATCCCTAAGATAGAACTTACAGGACGGTCGCTCTCATATTCGACTTTGACAGTCATCCCTACTCGATCGAGCATTACAGCCAAAGTATCGCCGATTAATAAGGTAAAATAGAATTAATTATCTCGCAATCCTGTTTCTTGTAAAAGTTCCTGTGCCCAAACCCGATTTTCTTCTGACAGGGATGGTACGGGTTCTAGATCGTAATCGATCCGATAATCATAGCCGGCGCGATCGTAAATACCTGCGAACAATTCTGGTAAATTAACAATAGGTTTTACATCTTCTTCGCGCAATGGCAGCGGAAATACAGGTAAAGAATCGCGCAAATTAAAAGCATAAAGTTCGGCAAAAGGACGGCGATCGCTACGACTGACTAAAACCCGATAATCGCTTTGAATGGAACTGTTGAGTACAGGCATCGGTTCCCAGCTTTGCAACAAGTCGATTTCCACTAAATTGGTTAAGCTACCTAAAATACTCTGGCGTTTTTTGAGATAAGTAATTCTGCCTTCTCCACTGCGTTTGTTGACAGGAGAAAGAATTTCAATTGCCGTGACAACTTGTTTAGTTGCCATTTCTCGTACTTCTAGGTAAGTTTGTTTAATTTTTTCAGGAATAGGGACTTTGACCGTAGTAGGAAGTGCGATAGTTAAAGTGGCAACTGAACCGGTGGGAACATCGGGGCTATTAGATTGACGTTTAATTGCCACATCGGGGATACCAACTAAAAGCGAGTCGCCGTTACTGTCATTTGGATCGGTAATTTCATAGATGCGTTTGTCGATCGCAATTTCATATTTAGGGCGAATTTGAGCATGATGCTATCAGCGATCGCGACAATTAATCGATTGTGAGTTTCCTGCCAAAAATCGGGGTGTTCTAAGTAGGGGTCCATTCCGGGAAAGGGTGAGGGCATAGGACAGCATTGCGATGTATTGATTTTAAAATCATTTTAGCAGTGGGTTAGATTGACTGACCTCCGTTAAATCCGTTGCCTAACTTCTTTCTGCCATACACCAAACCTAAATCCCGAAACCAACACTTTCTGCGGTAAATCAAAAAATTAGTTATTTTCGATACAATTCCCGGCTCAACAGTCGATCGCACTCCTCAATTTTCCACCGGATCTAAAATTCCCCTAAAGTTCCACGCCCGATCGCAAAACCCTCCCTAAGATATAAGTTAGAGGGCGATCGGTCTCATATCCGATTCAGGAGCAAATGTCAAGCACCTGAAAAACCCAAATTAGCGAGCCGCAAGACAGGGAGGTTATCAAAATCATGGTACAAGCGCCGACAGGAGAAACCCGTCTGGGTCCGATCGATCAGGTGCAAGCCTTAGACCGCGATTGCACGACTCTATCCCGTCACGTACTCCAGCAACTTCACAGCTTTAGTGCAGATGCTCAGGATCTCAGTGCCCTGATGAATCGCATCGGACTAGCTGCCAAGCTGATCGCGAGGCGACTCAGTAGGGCTGGATTAATGGCAGATGCCTTGGGGTTTACAGGGGCTGTCAACGTCCAGGGAGAATCCGTCAAAAAGATGGATGTCTATGCTAATGAAGTTTTTATCTCGGTATTCCAGCAAAGCGGACTTGTCTGCCGCTTGGCTTCGGAGGAAATGGAAAAACCCTACTATATTCCCGAAAATTGTCCGATCGGGCGCTACAGCCTGCTCTACGACCCCATAGATGGTTCTTCCAATCTCGACACCAATCTCAATGTCGGTTCCATATTCAGCATCCGCAAGCAAGAGGGGGACGATGCAGATGGCTCAGCCTCAGACTTGCTGCAACACGGACACAAACAAATCGCCGCGGGCTACGTGCTTTATGGTCCGAGTACCATGCTGGTTTATTCGATCGGCCGTGGCGTCCATTCCTTCACCCTCGACCCCAGTTTGGGCGAATTCATTCTAGCAACCGAAAACATTCAGACACCTGCAAGCGGCCCGGTTTACAGCGTCAATGAAGGCAACTTCTGGCAGTGGGATGAATCTTATCGGGATTACATTCGCTACGTCCACCGCAATCAAGGTTACAGTGCCAGGTACGGCGGGGCTTTGGTGGGAGATTTTCACCGGATTTTATTTCAGGGAGGTGTCTTTTTGTACCCCGGAACGGTGAAAAAACCAGAGGGAAAATTGCGCTTGCTGTACGAATCTGCTCCTTTGGCGTTTTTGATGGAACAAGCCGGCGGGCGGGCTAGTACCGGCATTCAAGACATCTTGGATGTGGTGCCAACTCAACTTCACGAGCGCACGCCTTTGATTATTGGCAGCAAAGAAGATGTCGCCCTCGTAGAGTCTTTTATTCAAGATCGATCGCGCAATCCTCGAACAGTTCTGGAGTGAAGGAAGAAGGAAGAAGGAAGATGGAAGAAGGAAGAGGGAAGAAGGAAGAGGGAAGAAGGAAGAAGGAAGAAGGAAGAAAGTTGTAGCTGCCCAATTCCCAATTCCCAATTACCAATTACCAATTCCCAATTCCCAATTCCCAATTACCAATTCCCAATTACCAATTCCCAAATATCAAATATCAAATTGTAGGAGTTACAGATCATGACGGAAACGACCAAGAATCACCTGTTAGAAATCGAAGCAATCGGCCAGAGTATCTGGATGGACAATTTGACTCGCAATCTGATCGAGTCCGGCGAACTCAAAAAGATGATTGAAAGTCGCGGATTGCGGGGAATTACATCTAATCCTGCCATTTTCGAGAAAGCGATCGCGGGCAATGTCATTTACGATGCTGATATCGAAGCTGGCATTCGCGCCGGTAAATCTGTACTCGAAATTTACGAATCTTTGGTGTTTGAAGATATCCGCAACGCTTGCGATATCTTCGCTCCAGTGTACGAAGAGTCCAAAGGTTTGGACGGTTATATCAGCATTGAAGTGCCACCGACGATCGCCAACGATACCGAAAGCACGATTAGCGAAGCCTTGCGCTATTATCAGGCGATCGGCAAACCAAATGTGATGATCAAGATTCCCGGAACTGCTCAAGGATTGCCCGCAGTCGAACGAGTCATCAGTGAAGGGATTAACGTTAACGTGACTTTGCTCTTCTCCGTTGACAGCTACGTCCAAACCTTCTGGGCTTACATTCGCGGCTTGGAAGCGCGAGCAGCTAAAGGTTTGGATGTGAGCAATATTGCCTCAGTTGCCAGTTTCTTCTTGAGCCGGATCGACAGCAACATTGATGGCAAGATTGACGAGAAACTCAAAAATGTCACCGATATTTCGACTAAAGCCAAACTGGAAGCGGTCAAGGGAAAAATTGCGATCGCCAATGCCAAAGTAGCTTACCAGAAGTATAAAGAGATCGTCGCGAGCGATCGCTGGCAAGCACTAGCAGCCAAGGGAGCCGAAGTGCAGCGGCTGTTGTGGGCGAGTACCAGCACCAAAAACCCTAACTACAGCGATGTGATGTACGTCGATGAATTGATCGGTCCCGACACGGTGAATACTTTGCCTCCCAACACAGTTGAGGCTTGTTTCGATCACTGCGATGTCGCACCCCGGATTGAGAACAACGTCGCAGAAGCTTACACCCTGATCGAAAGTCTCAAAGATCCCGACATTGACATCGATTTGGACAAAGTGATGGAAGACTTGCTTCTCGACGGGATTGAGAAATTCGTCGGCCCCTTCCAATCTCTGATGGATTCCTTGGAAGAGAAAGTTAAGAAGCTCGCACCCGTTGCCTAAAAAGATATCTGTATCGTTGAAGGCAGAAGGATTTAGGAGTCGGAACAGATAATTGTTTTGGCTCTGGGTGCTGAGTTTTGAACCCCGAACCTGGAAAAATGACACCAATTGGTGACAAAAATCCTCCAGAGTAAAATCAACTATGATTTTTGGCTCTGGGTGCTGAGTTTGGAACCCCGAACCTGGAAAAATGACACCAATTGGTGACAAAAATCCTCCAGAGTAAAATCAACTATGATTTTTGGCTCTGGGTGCTGAGT
>NZ_JAUBTN010000056.1:29699-40366 GCF_036705055.1 Microcoleus sp. CZ3-B2
GCTCTGGGTGCTGAGTTTTGAACCCCGAACTTGGAAAAATGACACCAATTGGTGACAAAAATCCTCCAGAGT
This sequence comes from Microcoleus sp. CZ3-B2, assembly GCF_036705055.1. Taxonomy (NCBI): domain Bacteria; kingdom Bacillati; phylum Cyanobacteriota; class Cyanophyceae; order Oscillatoriales; family Microcoleaceae; genus Microcoleus; species Microcoleus sp. CZ3-B2. The sequence continues at coordinate 29,772 of NZ_JAUBTN010000056.1, forward strand.
AAAATTGATTCCCTCCTGTAAGAGGACTCCTACCAGAAGCTTTAACTCGAATCCTCCATATCCTACCAATGAGGAATTGCTATGCAGACTACCAATACCTTACTAAAGAGCGAGTATGCTATTGCGGAACTTGATGTAACTGAACGGGCCAGGCTTAAAGAACTAGAATCCATTGTGGAACATGGACTTCAGACATTTTACGAAGTTGGCAAAGCCCTAGATGAAATTCGGGAACAGAAGCTGTACCGCGAAGCTCATAAAAGTTTTGAGACTTATTGTCGGGACAAATGGGGGATAGCCAGGCAGACGGCTCATCGATTTATTGCAGCAGCGCAGGTTATCGAAAATTTGACACCAATTGGTGTCAAAATTCCTACAAAGGAAAATCAAGTGCGTCCTCTAGCAGGATTATCGCCTGAACTGCAACTCGAAATTTGGCAAGAGGCGTTGGAGTCATCGCCCAATGGTATGCCTACTGGTGCAGCAGTTCAGCGTTTGGTTGACGAGCGATTTCCATCCCTAGGAAGCCGACGAACGCCTAAAGATACTGATTCTGAACTGGAGAAATTGCGATCGGACAATAAGCGGCTTAGAGAGGAAATCCGAGAACAAAACAGAGAGAGGGAGCGGCGTGCTGCTGCTGTGGCGTTGGAAATGGAGCAACTGCGAGCCGAAAACAGGCAGTTGAAAGCTGAATTGCTACAGCGCGATCGAGATTGGGAAGTGCGATTGGCTGCTGAAAGGGTTAAAATCCGGGCGGAAGTTATAGCAGAACTCAGAGAGGAAATCCGGGCGGAAGTCAAGGCTGAGTATGAAGGACAGATTAACTCTCTCACCCAGCAATTAGCAGAAATGACGGCGAACTATCATGCGGTATTGGCAAGATTAACAGCACTAGAAGCAAAAGGAAAATAAATGGTAACGCTACTTGAAAATCCACTGCGCGTCGGTTTGCGAAAAGAACGAGTGCCGGAACCGCAAATTCTGGTCATCTTCGGAGCTTCTGGGGATCTCACCCAGCGCAAACTTGTACCAGCAATTTATCAGATGAAGCGCGATCGGCGCTTGCCACCGGAAACTACCGTCGTAGGTGTGGCCCGCCGCCCTTGGAGTCACGATTACTTCCGAGAGCAAATGCGCGAGGGCATTGAAGAATTTGGCGGCGGCATTGGCAATGAAGAATTTTGGCAAGATTTCGCTAAAGGTTTGTACTACTGTCCCGGCGACATTGACAACCCCGAAAGCTATCAAAAACTCAAAACTTTCTTAGCGGAACTCGACGAAGAAAGGAGAACTCGTGGCAATCACATATTTTATCTCTCAGTTTCCCCGAATTTTTTCCCAGAAGCAATTAGGCAACTGGGCGCGGCTCAAATGCTGGTTGACCCAGTAAAACACCGCTTGGTAATTGAAAAACCCTTCGGCCGCGACTTGAGTTCGGCAAAAGCTCTCAACCGAGTCGTGCAGAAGGTTTGCCAAGAACAGCAAGTTTACCGGATCGACCACTATTTGGGTAAAGAAACTGTTCAGAATTTAATGGTGTTCCGGTTTGCTAACGCGATTTTTGAACCCCTGTGGAACCGGCAATTTGTCGATCACGTACAAATTACAGTTGCAGAAACAGTAGGCGTAGAAGACCGGGCCGGTTACTACGAATCCTCTGGGGCTCTGCGGGATATGCTGCAAAACCACTTGATGCAGATTTTCTGTCTGACGGCGATGGAACCGCCAAACTCCCTCGACGCTGACAGCATCCGCACCGAAAAGATGAAAGTTCTGCAAGCAACTCGCTTGGCAGATTTGAATAACTTGGAGTTCTCAGCGATTCGGGGTCAATATTCCGCAGGTTGGATGAAGGGCAAACAGGTACCGGGGTATCACGATGAACCGGGGGTTGCTCCCAATTCGACAACGCCGACTTTTGTGGCGATGAAGTTTATGATTGACAACTGGCGCTGGCAGGGAGTGCCTTTCTACCTGCGAACCGGCAAACGGTTGCCGAAAAAAGTTAGCGAAATTGCGATTCAGTTCCGGGAAGTTCCGCTGCTAATTTTTCAGTCCGCAGCCCAACAAACTACTCCTAACGTTTTGACCATGCGGGTGCATCCGAACGAGGGGATTTCGCTGAGGTTTGAGGCGAAAATGCCGGGGCCGGATTTGCGGACGCGGACGGTGGATATGGATTTCAGTTACGGTTCTTCGTTTGGGGTGACATCTTCGGATGCTTACGATCGCCTTTTGATTGATTGTATGCTGGGCGACCAAACTTTGTTTACCCGTTCTGATGAAGTGGAAGAAGCTTGGCGGGTGGTAACGCCGGCGCTGATGGCTTGGGAATCGTCCAACGAACAGGAGTTGGTTCCTAAATACGAAGCGGGTACTTGGGAACCGGCGGAAGCAGAACTGCTGATTAACAGAGACGGTCGCAAGTGGCGCAGACTTTAAGAGTCATTAGTCATTAGTCATTAGTCCTTAGTTAGCCGAGTTTAAGAGTCATTAGTCATTAGTCCTTAGTCCTTAGTTGGCCGAGTTTAAAAGTGATTAGTCAGCAGTCATTAGTTAGCCGAGTTTAAGAGTCATTAGTCATTAGTCCTTAGTCCTTAGTCCTTAGTTATGTGTCAGGATTAGTATTGGTAATTAGCTGAGACCTGCTAACTAATAACGGCTAACTGTAGCCTTTCTAAGTGATGTACGCTCCAGTAATGGGCGAGGCGAAGCGGAGGGAATGGGTAACGGGTAATCTATCAGAAATCATAGCTAGTAGCTAACCCGAAATCAAATTACTAATCCGGCAATTACCTATTACTTATTACCGATCGCTAGTGCGTACCTCATTACTGAGAACCGCTATAATAATGGCTAACTAATGATTAATGACCAATGACCAATGACCAATGACCAATGACCAATGACCAATGATTAATGACCAATGACCAATGACCAATGATTAATGACCAATGACCAATGACCAATGACTAAAAACAAAGGAGAGAAGATTTATGACGATGACACCGATGAAAGCTCCGCCTCTGGTTTCGCTGCAAAGTCCTAAAGATGTGTCGATCGACCAAATAGAGGCAGAATTGAGTCAAATTTGGGAAAGTTACAGAGAATCTGGTTCAAAGGGCGATGTTCCGATCGCTAGTAGGGCAACAACTTTTACCTTTGTAGTCTACGAACCGGAAGAAACTCAGCAGTTATTGGCGGATCTGGGGTTTTATGATGGGCCGGTGGACGGTATTACCGGGCCGATGACGGCATCTAGCATCAGGGATGCTCAAAAAGCTTACGGACTGCCGAGAACTGGCAAATCTAACGCTGAATTGCTGGATACTTTGCGGGAAGAAGTGGCTCGCAAAAATTCCAAGGGCGAGGTTTTGGGGCCGACTGGTTTGGGTTCCGGGGGTTCGGGGGTGGCTGATGCGATCGTGGCTGCCAATCCGTGCCGGATTATTGCTCTGTGTCCGACGGCGGGGGAAGATACGGGGGTGCAGGCTCAAGTGGCTGCTTACTGTCCGGTGCACAAGCGCGGGAGCGGCAATCTGATCTGCTGCGAGTATATTACGCTCAGGGGTACGGAAGCTGCTTTGGAACGGGTGAGCGGCATAGTGACGGCGCTGACTATCCCTGATTTGCCGACGCTGCTGTGGTGGAAGGCGAATCCCGATGCCGATCGAGGTTTGTTCCAGCGGCTGGCGGCAATTAGCAGTTCTGTGATTGTTGACTCTAGCAGCTTTGCCGAGTGTGAAGCTGAATTGCTGTTGATGCAAAGTCTGATCGAGGAAGGAATTCCGATCGCGGATCTAAATTGGCGTCGGCTGGCGGCGTGGCAGGAGTTAGCTGCGGAGGCTTTCGATCCGCCGGAACGTCGGGCGGCAATTCAAGAGATCGATCGAGTGACTATCGATTACGAAAAGGGCAATTCTACTCAAGCGCTGATGTATTTGGGCTGGCTGGCGAGCCGACTTGGGTGGCGTCCTGTGGCTTTCAAACAGGAAGAGGGCGATTACCAAATCAAGCGAATTAAATTTGTCGGTGCCGACGAACGGGTTGTGGAAGCTGAGTTAGCGGCGATTCCAACTGCTGATTCAGGCGATGTCTCGGGCGATTTGATTGCTCTGCGTTTGAATTCTACAAACGAAAATGCTGACTGCGGTACGGTTCTGTGTTCGGAAGATGGTGGCTGTATGCGAATGGAAACCAAGGGTGGCGCTCAAACGGATCGGTTTAACCAGGTGACTCCTCTGTTCGATCAGGTGACGGAACAGTTGCTGGGCCAGCACTTGCAGAGTTGGGGCCGAGATGTGCTTTACGAAGAAAGTTTGGCAGTGACGGCCGGGATGCTGAAGTTGTCAAGAAGTTAGTAGTCAGTAGTCATTAGTCAGCAGTCAGTAGTTGTACGTAGCGACAAATCCCAAAGTCGTTAGTGGCGATCGCTCTTTCGGATATTTGGGGGAAATGTATATTTGGCTCTGGGGTAATTGGGAAAAAGGTAATTTGCGATCGATTCGGGACTTATTACTCATTACCTATTACCAGACATTAGATTAACCGATCGCCAAAACTTCAGGAGAGCCGTTGCTATCTAATGACTGTTGACCAACAACTAACAACTAACAACCAATAACCAATAACCAACAACCAATAACCAACAACCAATAACCAACAACCAATAACCAACAACCAACAACCAATAACTAATAACTAATAACTAATGACTTTAGTAAGTGCTGGCGAACGCAGCGGTGCGGGAAAGACTACTGTAACAATCGCCCTTTTAGCTTATTTAATCCGCCGCGGCTTGAACGTGCAATCGTTTAAGGTGGGCCCGGACTACATCGATCCGATGTTTCATGCTTTTGTCACCGGTCGCCCCTGTCGGAATTTAGACCCGGTATTAACGTCTGAATCTTATGTAAAAAAGTGTTTTGAGCGTCACATTCAAGATGTCGATTATGCCTTGGTTGAAGGGGTAATGGGGCTATTTGATGGAGTTTCTCAGAAGAAGGAAGAAAGAAGTTCGGCAACGGATTTTGTAGCGGATGTAGCGGATGGCTTGAAGGTGGGGAAAGAAGAATTAGATTATTCTGTTGCTTTTGCTTCAACGGCTCATGTTGCTTGTTTGCTGAATTTGCCGGTATTGTTTGTGATAGATTGCAGCCGGCTTTCTGGTTCTGTGGCTGCGATCGCCCACGGTTTTCGTTCTTTTAACCCAAATCTTAATTTCGCTGGTTTGGTGTTGAATCGGGTGGCTAGCGATCGACATTTGGAACTGCTTACTGATGCTCTAAAACCGCTCAATTTACCTATTTTGGGCGTTTTGCGTAGGGATGAGGCTGTTACTATTCCCGATCGACATTTGGGTTTAATTCCGGCCGAGGAGTTGCCGAATCTTCATGCTGCGATCGATAAGTTGGCGGATTTGGCTGCTGTTAGTTTTGACTGGGAGCAACTTTTGCCTTTGTTGGCTGCGACTCGAAATGGGGGGGGTGAGGGGTCTGAGCAACTTTCGGGTAAATACAGTCTCCCTTACGGGATTGTAACTCAAAAAGATGATGCTGTCAACAGTTTGGGAAAACAATTTGGGGTGAGGATTGCAGTTGCGCGCGATCGGGCTTTTAATTTTTACTATCAGGACAATCTTGATTTGTTGGAAGAGTTGGGTGCCGAGTTAGTATTTTGGAGTCCGCTTGATGATGCTGTTTTTCCTGACAATGTGCAAGGGTTGTATTTTGGCGGCGGTTTTCCCGAAGTTTTTGCTGAGAAATTGAGCAATAATGTTTTAATTCGGGATGCTGTCAGAAGTGCGATTTTTTCGGGAATGCCGACTTATGCGGAGTGTGGCGGTTTGATGTACTTGTGCGATTCTATTGTAGGCTTCGATGGGAATTCTTGGCAAGGGGTGGGTGTTTTGAAAACTGCTGCTGAGATGGGAAAGCGTTTGACGCTGGGATACCGGGAGGCTGTGGCGGTGAGGGATAGTTTGGTGTTAAATGCTTTTGATGCGGTTTGGGGTCATGAGTTTCATCGATCGCATTTAACTGTTGAACCGACTAATCCAGTTTATCACAGTTGGAGGTACGGTTCGCGGGGGGAAGTTGAGGCGGTTGCTGAAGGTTGGGGGGTTTGTCAGGTGCACGCTTCTTATTTGCATTTGCATTGGGGTGCTCGCCCTGATATTCCGGCTCGTTTTTTGCAGCAGTGTGCTGAGTTTGATTGTAAGGGTGTTTTGGGCGATCGGATTTAATTAATATTTTTTTTGACGAACCGCGAAGACGCTAAGGGCGCTAAGGAAGAGGGGAGAGCATTCTGCTGATGCGTTATTGTAATGGTATTTTAGACGATCGAGAAAGCTAACTAGATTTTTTGATTTTTTTAACCGCAGAGGACGCTGAGGGCACAGAGAAGAGAGAGGGTTACTGTATTAGAATGTTTTTGATGAATGCTGGGAGGGGCTGTTGGGATTTATGGGGGAATCAATTTCGACTAAACAATTGTTTGCACAATGGGTGACACCAGAAAATTTTCGGAGTTACGGTCAAGTTATTTTTGCGAGTGTTGATGGCAAGTCTTTTGATGCTGAGGATGCTCAATTAAGTTTGCAAAACGGTATCCCTAGATTTTACATTATGCGGTTGTACGAGAACGATCGCAAGTTTGGTAAAATTACTCGGCACGTTGAATGTACTCAGTGTTTGGGTTCTTTGGATGGGAAGAGTTGGTTGATGGCTGTTGCGCCTCCTGGAAATAGCGATAAACTGAGTTGGGAGGATATTGTTGCTTTTCGGATTCCTGGCAATTGTTTTATTAAGTTAGATGTGGGCACTTGGCACGCTGGGCCTTATGTTGAGGCGGATTTTGTGGATTTTTACAATCTTGAGTTGAGAGATACTAATGTGGTTGACCATTTCAGCTTTGATTTTGTGAAGCATTACAATCTGGAGTTTGATATTGTCTGAATAAACTCACCTATTGGATTTAATAAATGACGGTCGTACTTACTAGGAACCAGTAGGTAAATAGGCTATTTTTGAATAAAAGTATAGCAGAGTTGTGCGCCAATGTCGTTTGTTTGGTGCGGGCGATCGCCAAATGGTAATATTGCGATGATGATGTCGTGCATAGTAGATTGCCGGAGTTCTGATGGGTTCTCAGTGCGGATATTTTTTGTGACGGTAATCGACCGATTTGATCTGATACAAGGCTGGACTTTGGCCGCTCATCTCGGAACTTAGTGAACGCAAAATTAACATTCAAAGCAATTGAGTTAAGTAAGTCGGTGGGGAAAAATACAACTGTGTTAAGAAAGATAAATGAGGCTAAAACCCCAATCCCTCCTGCATTCTGTCTCCTGACTCCTGCCTCATCCCAACTACAAATATTTACGCCTTTCTACTTATTCCTCTATTTGTGGGATAGCATGATTTTGGTTATTAGGATAATTTTTATGCTTTGAATCTGATGCAAATTTTGCAAAAATTGCCGATATATTTTATAGTCAATCCTTTAATTGATATCACTTTACAAGGTTGTGACATTACCGATTATAAGCGCCGAGAGTGAGGCAGGTTAAGGAGTTGCGACAACATGAGTTTGACGCAATTCTGGAACACAACGGCGTGCAATATCCGTGGTACACTTTTTTGGTAAATGCTAATATGTTGGATATCGCTCACAGGGCGGCTCATATTTGTAAAATAACGGGAATGTATGAAATTAAACTTTGTTTTAGCATGGTATTTTTTAGAAAGTTAAACTTTTATAAGTTTCCGATGAAATTTACAAAGTTGATGTGAAAAATCTGCTTGTTTATACTATGCCATCACGATGCGCGCGGGGGTTCGGTATGTAACTTTGGGAAAGTTGCTGGCGGAAACAGTATCAGCTAAAATTTGTTTTCATGATATTTGACAAATTACATTAAAAACTGTTAAATTATGACTCAAGGTGCTATTCCCGATGAAAGTCCGAGAAATTTGGCAGAGCAATTGCTGCTGCAAGATGCAATTGCTGGAAATGGCAAAGGTATTCAAGGCGGGGCGAACAATATGTTGGGAGATGCTCCCCGACTTGTTGCTATTTATGGTGGCTATCCTGAACATTGGTATAAGATGACAAGTATTCAAGCTTTCATGATTAATGGAGCATCTGTACAAGTTCATTGGTTTCGGAACAGTCAGACTCAAGAAAATGTAGAGTGCAAGTTCAAACGTCAGTACCCTAAAATCGCTCCTAAAAATTTGTAATGAGGAATCAGTATAATTATGAAAATTCGTTGTATCGCTAATACAGGTGCATCGATTCCTGATGATTACATAGAGCCTGCTATCGGTTACACAAAAGACATACAGTTCTCATTGACGATTGGGAAGGAATATGTTGTTTATGCCTTTAGAGAGTGGCGGGGAACTATTTGGTATTATATCTGCGATGATATTTACAGCTATTATCCCATCCATAATCCGGCACCGCTGTTTGAAGTGGTTGATGACAGAGTTTCTAAGTATTGGCGGTTTAAACTTTCGCCCAATGGCTTGTTAATGATAGCCTTTGAACAGTGGTTTACTGACCCTTATTTTTATGATAAGCTGACGGATCAGGAGGAGGCGGAGGTTGAGATTTTTGATAAGGTTAAGGAATTGATGGATGCTGAGGATTTTACTTTGCCTCCGCTGGATGTGGCCGTTGAGAAGTTGCGGGAAATTGTCAGTGTTTGAGTGGGAAAACTGAGAGCGCAAATTATTTATTTACTACCTTGACTCACATACCTTCAAATGGTATCAAATAGGAAGCAGCAGAAAATTGTAAAAACAATGAACGAAGAACTTGAAACAAATAAAAACTATGCTAAACTAGATGGCGAAGATGATGTTTTGTTATTGGGTAAAGCTACTTTTACGGTGCGGAGGTTTAAAGAGCTAGTCGCTAGGAAGTTTGATTATATACTACTTTCTATCGAGGCAGCAGAAAACGAATCTCGCAAGAAAGCGATATATTATTGGATGCAATCTCTCTCGATTAACGAAGAAACAACAATTCCTGCAGGGGATATAAACTGGAGTTCCCCTCAAGAAGGAATCGATTGTCAAATCCTCATTATTGGTGCCAAAGGTTGGCAAAAAGGAAAGCTTAAAATAGAAGTTAATAGAAGTTTCCAGTCTGGGAAAACGCAGACATCTATAAAGTTTTGTCCCGATCTACCAAATGAACCTATATCACCTTTAGATGATATCAGACAATCCGAGGAATACAAAAAACTTAGCAATAATAACTGACTGCCCGATCGCGATTACAATACAATAGTCGATCGCACTTATATCTGAATCTGAGATTTTTCACCGCAGATGAGGGCTGATGAACGGGGATGAACGCAGATGTTTTTTAGATAGGGCTGGCGCTGATTTATTTTCGAGTAGTTTGGATTGTGTGGGGGCCGTTTGGGCGATCGCTCCGAGGTATGGCGCTGCTGTAGAATATTATGCAATGCCCGGACGATCGATCGCGATTTAGTTTGCACCCAGTACCCGCCAGAACTTTGTTCGCCACAGTTAAATAGAGGTATCGCAGGATTGCGAATTGCGGTTGCTGACGGGTATTTCGCTACAGAGGCCGAACCCCAAGCAATGGATGCTGTAGAAATAGTTGCAAAAGTCTTGACAAATACCTTGAAATGTGGTACCCAAGCAGAATAAGCAACAACAAACCCCCCAAAAATCGGGGGGCTTGAAACTGTCAGCATAGCGGAATCTGATCGCGCCAAGGCGTTGATAATTACGGCTGGCGAGGGTGGAAACTTGCGGGAGAATTTGCGATCGCGCCCTCAAGACTTCGATTCTGCCACGCGCGATCGTTCTTTAGCGGGAACCCCGATCCCTGCCACTTGGTACGTGCAAGCGCAGAGATTCAGACAGTGGTATCGAACTCGAATTGCGAAATATTCCAACATACAAATATGATTCTCGCACCCGCAACCCCGATCGCTCCTCCTGAAATTGGTGTCGAGAAAACGGTCGTCGCCGGACAAGAAATATTAGTGGGTCCCAATCGGGGACTGTTCGCCCAACCCCTATCATTTATAGGCTTGCCCGTTCTTTGGGTGTCCCTACAGCGGCCCGACGCTTTGCCCTTGGGGGTACAAATTATCGATGCTCCCTACAGCGAAGCGGTGATTCTCCGAGTCGCTGCGGTACTAGAATCGCAAGGCATTATATCTGCCGAATCAATTTAGTGCTATTTCTAGGGTTTGTTGTTGCGGTGGAAGCGTCTCTTAGTGCGTCTGGCAATAGCTTTGCGCTTCTGCTTTTCGAGGGGGGTTTCAAAGTGGCGGTGTTTTCTCATGTCGGGGAAAATTCCCGCTTTGGAAACTTGTCGCTTAAACCGTCGTAGGGCTGACTCAATCCCTTCATTTTCGCCGATTACAACTTGGGTCATTATTTCTCCTGTGGTTCGTTAGATCAAGTTTTATCATATCAAGGTTTCTGGCTGCGCGATCTGTTGGATGTCGGGCGATCGGCCAAAAACCTTAAAATTATACCAAATCTGCTGCTAAGTTGTTGCGCTTCTAGATAGTTGGGGAGAGGGGGAGAGGGGGAGAG